>CANHFL010000184.1 GCA_947459855.1 Planctomycetaceae bacterium
CGCCAAGACCGTCCGCCTGGAGGCCGAGGAGCGGCTGGACATGCTGGCCACGTTCGACGGCGTGCTGATGGGGCTCTACGAGCACTTCCTGGGCGAGCGATTCAGCAAGAACTGGCCCGCGCGGAGGCAGCAGATCACCGACTGGATCACGTCCCGCGGCGTGGTCCGTGCGGCGTCGTGACGCCGGCCGCCGCGCAGAAGGCACGGATCAGCTCCGCGTCCTTCACGCCGCGCGTGCGCTCCACGCCGCTCGAGACGTCCACGCCCCACGGGTGCACGCGATCGATCGCCGCACGCACCGTCTGCGGCGTCAGGCCGCCCGCCAGCAGCACGCGCGTCCGCAGCGCGGGCAGCTGTGCGGCCAGCGCCGCGTGGTCGAACGCCACGCCGCCACCGCCGCGCGGCCCATCGACCACCAGCGTGTCCACCGCGGCGCACGCGTCCCAGCGCGCGGCCTCGGCGGGCGAGTAGGCGAAGCCCTTCATCACGCGGAAGCCCGCTGCCGCGACGCGCGCGCAGGCGGACTCGTCCTCGGCGCCGTGCAGCTGCACGCGGCCGCGCCACCACGCGAGCACCGGGTGACGCTCGTCGGCGTCGGCAAGCAGCGCCACCGGCTCGACGTGCGCGGGAAGCGCATCCAGGATGCGCTCGGCCGCCGCGCGGTCGATGGCGCGCGGCGACCCCGGCACGAACACCAGGCCGACCATGCCGGCACCCGCCTCGGCCGCGGCCACCGCGTGCTCGGGCAGCGTCACGCCGCAGATCTTGACGACCGGCGCGATCATGCGCCCAGCTCCTGGCGCAGCGCGGCACGCAGCGGCTCCAGGTGCGCGGGCAGGGCGGTGCCCACCGCTGCAAGCGCGGCGCGCGCGGCGGCTGCATCGGGCAGCTTGCGGGCCAGGATCAGGGCGACCATCATGCGGGTCTGGTCCGCGTCCGGTGCATCGGGCGCCTTCGCCAGCGCCCCGCGAAAGCCCTCGAGCGCGGCCGCGAAGTCGCCGCGCTGGAACGCCGCGCCGGCCTCGTCGGCCAGGCGCTTCGCCACGCGGCGCGCGGCCAGTGCGTCGGCCTGGTTCGGCGACGCCGTGGCGCCCACGCCGACGGGAAGCGCCGCCACGCGCGCGTCGCCGCCGGCGCCCGCCGACTCCCACGGACCGCCCGCCCGCGTGCCGCGCAGCGCGTCGCGCATCTCGGTCCGCCGCCGCCACTGCTTGATCAGGAACACCATGTCCAGGTCGGTGCGCTTCACCATGCCGGTGGCCAGCAGCACCGCCGTCACGCCGACGCCGAACAGCGTGCCGCCCAGGTGCGCCAGGTGCGCCACCCCGCCGCGCGCCCCCAGCGCGCCGAAGAGGTCCAGCGCGAAGTACAGCGCCACCACCAGCAGCGCGGGGACGGGGATGATCGAGAACCAGAGCAGCATCGCCACGCGGGCCCGGGGGCAGAGCACGATGAAGGCCCCCGTCACCGCCGAGACCGCGCCGCTCGCGCCGATCACCGGCGCCCCGTTCAGCGCCAGGTGGGCCAGGCCCGCGACGGCGCCGCCCGCCAGGTAGAAGGCCAGGAACCCCGGTCGCCCCAGCCGGCCCTCGACCGGCGCCCCGAACACCCACAGGAAGAGCATGTTGCCCAGGAGGTGCCAGAGCGACCCCGGATCGTGCAGGAACTGGTAGGTCAGGGGCTGCCACCACGCAAAGTGCGCCCGGGAAAGGGCCAGGGCGTTCTCGAAGCGGGCGGCCGTGGCCTCGTCCGCCCGGCGCAGGACCGTCATCTCGACCAGGAACGCCGCCACGGTCAGCGCGATGATCCCGGCGGTGGCGACCGGGGTCCGGCGGGCTTGCTGGTCCGTGCCGAGGGGGATCATGGACGGCTAGACTACGGCGCTTGCCCCGCATCGGGGCGTCCACGAGGAAACCAGCCATGACCGCCGCTCCCGCCGCCGCTCCCACCTTCGACAAGGGCCTTGCCAACACCATCGCCGCCGAAACGCAGATGTCGTTCATCGACGGCGGGAAGGGCGTCCTGGAGTACGTGGGCATCGACATCGATTCGCTGGCCCGCAACTCGACGTTCGAGGAGACGGTCTTCCTGCTCTGGAACCGCCGCCTGCCCACCGCCATCGAGCTGTCCGCGCTGGAGCAGGACATCCGCGCCGAGTACGACCTGCCCGCCGAGGTGTGGCAGATGCTGCGCGAGACCCCGCGCACCGCGCACCCGATGCACATGCTTCGGACGCTCGTCTCCGCGCTGGGCATGTTCGACAAGGACGCCGACACGAACACCCCCGAGGCGAACCGCGCCAAGTCGATCAAGCTGCTCGCCAAGACGCCGACGATCATCGCGAACTTCGACCGCCACCGCAAGGGGAAGCCCATGGTGAAGCCCGACCCGACCGTGGGCCTGGCCGCCAACTTCCTGTGGATGCTCAACGGCGCCGTGCCCACCGCGGCCGTCGCCAAGGCGCTGGACGTCTGCCTGATCCTGCACGCCGACCATGGCCTGAACGCCAGCACGTTCGCCGCGCGCGTCACCATCGCGACGCTCAGCGACATGTACAGCGCGATCACCACCGCGATCGGCACCCTCAAGGGCCCGCTGCACGGCGGCGCCAACGAGGAGGTCATGCACATGCTCAACGAGATCGGCACGATGGATAACATCGAGCCGTACATCCGTGCCAAGCTGGCCCGCAAGGAGCTCGTCATGGGCTTCGGCCACCGCGTCTACAAGGCGCTGGACCCGCGCGCCGGCTACCTGAAGACGTTCGCGAAGCAGATCGCGACCGACACCGGCAACGAGCGGCTCTACGAGATGTCCACGAAGATCGAGGACCTGATGCGCGCCGAGGTTGCCGCGAAGGGCATTTATCCCAACGTCGACTTCTACAGCGCCACCACGTACCACTCGATCGGCATCGACCTGGACCTCTTCACGACGATCTTCGCGATGAGCCGCATCAGCGGCTGGACCGGCCACTGCATGGAGCAGCTGGACGGCAACCGCCTGATCCGCCCGGGCGCGTCCTACGTGGGCCCGCACGGCGTGGCGTACGTCCCGGCCTCGAAGCGCTGAGCCAGCGGGTGCCCGGCGCGCACGCGCCCCGGCGTGCTCAGATCGCGACGCGCTCGCCGGCCTCGAGCGGGCGCATGTCCGTGCACGCGGGGTCGAACGCGTCCGCCATGTGGATCAGCCGCACCTTGCGCCGCACCTCGGCGGGCAGCGCGTTCAGTGCCGCGATCGGCGTGTGGATCGCCGACTCGCTGGTCTCGTGCACGATGACGTCCGCGGCGCCCAGCCACGCGACGTGCGCCGGGTCGAAGACGGTGTCGCCGCTCCAGCCCAGCGTGCGTCCGCCGCAGGACAGCAGGAAGCCGCAGCAGGGGATCGAGTGCTGCGTCATGCGGTGCCGCACCGAGAGGCCCGCCACGTCGCATGCGGCGCCCTCGGGCAGGAACCGCACGTCGAAGTAATCGGCCAGGCCCGCCGTGCCGCCCTGGTCCATCGACGGCGCGAGCCGCTCCCACAGGCGCGCCGCGACGGCGCGCGGCGTGTGCAGCCGCGGCAGGCAGCCGACGCCGTTGCGTCGGTCGACCCAGCGCCGGAAGCCGAACATCTCCAGGCCGTTGGCGTGGTCGGCATGCAGGTGCGTCAGCAGGATGTCGTCGATGGTCCCTGCGCCGATCGCGATGCCCGAACGGTGCGACGCCTCGGCCAGCGCGCGCATGAGGCCGTCCGGTGCGTCGATCAGCACGTGGCCGTGCGGCGCCAGGACCACCGCCGAGCTGCCCGCTCGGGTCGCGCTGAACGCGTCGCCGGTGCCGATGACCACCATCTCCATGCAGGGAAGGTACCACTCGCGCGGCGCAGCGCGGTCCAGCCCGGTACCCTGCTCCCATGTCCATGGCCCGGACGGCGCCACGCATGGCCGCGTTCCCGTCCGCGGCGGTCGCCACAGCGATCGCCGCGAGTGCGGCGTGCTCCGCATGGGCCCAGACGCCCCAGCAGCTGGCCAACTCGCTGCGGCCCGCGAACGACCCGGCACAGGAGCTGCAGACGCTGCTCAACGTGCAGGACGCCGAGTTCCGCCGCAGCTATTTCAGCCAGACGCCGATCGCGGAGCGGATCCTGGTCGACTACGGCGGCTACTTCCGCTACGGGTTCAGCTCGATC
>CANHFL010000185.1 GCA_947459855.1 Planctomycetaceae bacterium
CAGGGCGGCGGCGGCGGTGGTGGCGGCTTCGGCGGCGGCGGTGGCGGCGGCGGCGGCTTCGGCGGCGGTGGCGGCGGCGGCGCTGGCGGCGGCGGCGGCGGCATCTTCGGATCCCCCGGAGAGGCCCCCGAGCGCGGCAACCCCGACGAGCTGATCAAGGAGATCATCGACCTGATCAAGTCGCAGGTCGACGCGGGCTGGGAAGACGGCGGCGGCGAGCTGAACGCCGGCGCGCGCATCACGCCCTTCAACCGCAACCTGATCATCAACGCGTCCGCGGACTCGCACCGCGCGATCGAGAACCTCCTGCAGCAGCTCCGAGCGGTGCGCGCGCTGCAGATCAACATCGAGGGTCGCCTGATCTCGGTCTCGCTCGATTGGTTCGAGCAGATCGGCATCGACTTCGACCTGTACTTCAACTCGAACGACCGCATGTGGTCGGCTGCCCGCGCGGTCAACCCCGACTTCCAGCTGAAGGACTTCTTCTACCAGCGCGACGGCCTCTTCCCGAACCCCGGCCAGACCGGCCGCCTGAAGAACCCGGTCATCTGGGACACCTTCTCGGGCAACTCGACCTTCGCGAACTCCTACGCCGGCCAGACGGGTTACCCCGTCAACGACGGCACGACCCCGGCCGGCACGGGCACCAGCTTCGCGTACGGCGCATCGACCCCGGCCGACCCCGTCGGCATCCAGAAGGGCGAGGTCACCCCGATCAACGTCCAGCAGGAAGGCCTGCCCCTGATCAACACGCTGGCCGCCGCCGGTCTCTCGACCTTCGGTGCCACCGCGCTGGCGAGCCCCGTGCTCAGCACCAGCATGACCTACCTGGACGATGTCCAGGTCGACCTGCTGATCACGGCGACCCAGGCGGACCAGCGCAACGTCGTGCTCACCGCGCCGCGCCTGACGCTGTTCAACTGCCAGCGTTCGTGGATCAGCGTCGCGAAGGTCATCGCGTACATCTCGAACGTCGTCCCGGTGACGGGCGACAACTCGGGTGCCTTCAGCCCGGTCATCAGCAACATCTTCGAGGGCTTCGTCCTCGACATCGAGGCCTGCATCTCGGGTGACCGCCGCTACGTCACGATGACGGTGCTGTTCGGCCTGAACCAGAACGTCAAGTTCACCAGCCAGCAGGTCTCCGGTGCCGCGGGCGGCGGCGGCGGCGCGGGCGGCGGCGGCGGCCGGGCCGCGAACTTCGACGCCACGATCCAGCTGCCCGAGCTCTCGGGCACGCAGATCAACACGACGGTGACCGTGCCGGACAAGGGCACGATCCTCCTCGGCGGCCAGCGCCTGGTCAACGAGCTGGAAATCGAGGTCGGCGTGCCGCTGCTCTCCAAGATCCCGGTCGTCAACCGGTTCTTCACGAACCGCATCAACGCGAAGACCGAGACCTCGCTGCTGCTCCTGATCCGTCCCGAGATCATCATCCAGCAGGAGGAGGAGAACGACCTGTTCCCCAACCTCCGCAGCGGGCTGAACACCGGCGCGGGCTTCTGAGCCCCGCCCCGATCGCGACGACTCCCGCCGGGAGCCCCAACCGGGGCTCCCGGCTTCGCTTTTGCACGGCGCGTTGCCCCGGTCGCGGGCGTTCGCCGAGGGTTCCGTCCCCGGGCATGGCTACACTTGCGGGACGATGGCCCAGCCGCAGACGTACCTCAAGGTCGCGCAGGACACCGACTGCACGCGAGTCGAGTTCGGCGAGAAGCACATCATCGACGAGGTCGTGATCCGCGCGATCGGCAACGAGCTGGCGAAGCTCGTGGACGACTCGCCGCGGCCGCGCATCGTCATCAGCTTCAAGGGCGTCGAGCACCTCTCGTCGGCTGCGCTCGGCACGCTCATCACGATCACCAACCGGGTGAAGGCGAAGGACGGCCAGCTGCGCCTCTGCGAGATCAATCCGCAGATCCTCCAGATCTTCGAGATCACCAAGCTCAACCGCATCCTCCGCATCGAGAAGGACCTGGCCGCCGCCAAGGCGAGCCTGGCATCCAAGGCCTGATGCCGTGACACCCATGGCGAGCGATCGTCCTGCATCCCGGTTCGAGCGAACGTGGCACTTCCGCGAGCAGCGGGAGTCCATCGAGCGCCTGCAGATGGACGTCGCGGCGGCCCTCGATGCCGCGGGCTACGGCGAGGCCGCCGCCTTCGCGATCCGCCTGGCGCTGGAGGAGGCGCTCGTCAACGCCTTCCGGCACGGCAACAAGGGCGACGCGTCGAAGCGCGTGCTCGTCGAGTGCGCGATCGACCCGGCATCGGTGGTCATCGAGGTCCAGGACGAGGGCGAGGGGTTCGACCCAGGCTCGGTGCCTGACCCGACCGCCGAGGAGAACATCGAGATCCCCTCGGGCCGCGGCATCATGCTGATGCGCGCCTACATGACCAGCGTCGAGTACGTGCCGCCGGGCAACCGGCTGCGCATCGTCTACGAGCGCGCGCACAAGGGCTGAGCGGCGCCCGCGGTCACGCCTGGCCGGATGCGCGGGTGCGCACCGAGTCGTAGATGCTCGCAAGCAGGCCGACCATGGGGAACTTCCCGCCCATCGGGCTGGGACCCATGCGCCGCAGCAGCGCGTGCGGGACGTGCTCCGGCTGCACCGCGGCCGCGGCCTCCTCGATCGAGGCGCCCGGCCGCCAGAAGTCGCCGATGCACTGCTCGAGCGGCGGCAGGCCGCTGGTGTCCTGGTCGTCGGACGCGGTGGCGTGCGCCTGCGAGACGCCGCTGGTCTGCAGCGTGCGCTGCTCCTGCAGCTTCTCCAGGACGCGCTCGCCCTCCAGCCCGCGCCACGCGAACAGCACCACCGGGTCCACCTCGATGCGCTCGGCCAGCAGGCTGGCGACCGCGTCGACGTGCTTGCACGGCTGCGGCAGCCCACAGTCGCACTGCGTGCGCACGCCGTCGCCCGCCGCCGGCAGCAGGTGCCGGCCCGCGGCGGCGAAGCACTCCTCGATCGTCTCGGGCACCTCGCCCGTCAGCAGGCGCGCCGCGTACACGGCCTCGGACGCCATGCGCTCGATGACCTTGTCCCACTCCTCTCGGGAGAGCGGCTTCACCGTGATGCGGACCTGGTACGGCTTCACGCCGCGGCCCTGCACGCTGGCTTCGATCGCGCCCGGCGTGACGGCGTAGTTCGCCACCTGGCCGGCCAGGGCGTACTCCATGCCCAGCACCTTGGCGTCCGGACGGATGCCGTCCTCCACGGCGCGCAGGAAGGCGTCGGCGTGCCAGGGCAGCGCTTCCAGGCCGTTCTTGCGGCGGAACTTGATGCCGTGGCGCACGCGCCGGGGCTGCTCCAGCTTCTTCTGCGACGGGCGGATGCTGAATCCCTCGTTCCTCACGACGCGTCCTCCAGGGATCCGCTGCGCAGCGCGAGCAGGTCGCGCAGCTGCGAGGTGTTGAGCTCGGTGAGCCACTGCTCGCCGCTGCCGATGATCTGGCTGGCCAGCTCGGTCTTCTGCTCGATCATCTGGTCGATGCGCTCCTCGAGCGTGCCGACGGTGATCATCTTGTGGACGTTCACCGTGCGCAGCTGGCCGATTCGGAAGGCGCGGTCGGTGGCCTGGTTCTCGACGGCCGGGTTCCACCACCGGTCGTAGTGGAAGACGTGGTTGGCGGCCGTCAGGTTCAGGCCGACGCCGCCGGCCTTCAGGCTCAGGATGAAGATCGGTGCGGCGGGATCCTCGCTCTGGAAGCGCTGGACCAGCGCATCGCGCTTGGCCTGCGGGGTGCCGCCGTGCAGGAAGAGCGCCTCGACGTCCAGGTCCTGGCGGATCATCTGCACCAGCAGGTGGCCCATCTGGCGGTACTGGGTGAAGATCAGCGCGCGGTCGCCCGCGGCCACCACCTCCTCCAGCATCTCCATGATGCGGATGCTCTTGCCCGAGCGCGCGCTCAGGCGCTCGGCGACCGCGACGCCCTTCGGCACCACGATCCGCTTCTCGGGCACCGCGACGGCGGACTTGCCGCCCTCGGCCTCGAGCTCCACGGCCTCGTCCTCGTGCTTCGCCTGGTCCGGCATGCCCTCGCGCAGGAAGTGCGCGGGGTGGTTGCAGATCTGCTTCAGCTTGACCAGCGCGCTCAGCACCAGCCCGCGGCGGCGGATGCCCTCGGCCTGGTCGACGCGCTTCAGCATGTCGCTGACCACCTGCTCGTACAGCG
>CANHFL010000186.1 GCA_947459855.1 Planctomycetaceae bacterium
GATCGCCAGGACGACGGTCTCCAGCACGCGGGGGCGGCCGAACACGTCCGCCACGACGCCGATGCCGATCGCCGACAGGACCAGGGCGGTGCCGACCATGTAGCCGGCGCCGCCGCGGAGGTTCTGCCAGACCGGCTGCTTGGCCATGCCGGCCACGAAGCGGCTGAAGATGAAGGTGGCCAGCGAGAGGCCGACGCACACCGCCAGCTGCCAGCCGGAGAACTCGCCGACCTTGAACGGGACGATGTCCGTGGCGTTCGGGTCGTCCAGCGATGCCACGTAGCGGACCGTCAGGCCGCCGGCGACGGCCAGGGCCGCGGCGACCGCCAGGCTGACGGTGGGCAGCAGCCACTGGTACATCCGCTGCAGCCGGCGGGCGGCCACCAGGACGTCGGAGGCGCGCTCGCGGTCGAAGACCGACGAGTCGCCGCGCTCGGAGCGCAGTTCCTCGGCCTCGGCGGCCTCGAGGGCGGCCAGGCGGTGCTGGTGGAAGACGACGGCCAGGGTGGCCCAGACCGGGATGCCGGCGAAGGCGAAGAGCGAACCCCAGACGAACGGGGTGCTGCCCAGGACCCGGCCGACGATCAGCAGCACGAGCCCGATGGCGAGCTGCGCGAGGACGCCGATGCCGGCGACGCGGGTGGCCTGCTGGTGGGCGTATTGGTCGGTGCGCATCGTGGGTGGAACGGTTCGGCCCTGCTCGGCGGGGGCATCCCTACGCCCTCGCTCCGAACCGGGTTCGGGCTGGAAGGGTATACGCTATCCGGCCTGGCCGGGCGACCTCGGCCCCCACGACAATGACCTTCCTCGAGCAGCTCTGGGCGATCGCCCGCAACACCTTCCGCGAGTGCGTCCGGCAGCCGGTCGTGCTGGTGGTCCTGACGGCCGGGGTCCTGCTGATCGTCCTCAGCATCCCCTTCTCGGGCTTCACGCTGATGGACGACCAGCGGATGTTCATCGACATCGCGCTCTCGACCATCTTCGTCGCCGGCACGGTCCTGGCGGCCTTCCTGGCGACCAGCGCCATCGCCCGCGAGATCGACAACCGGACCGTGCTGACCGTGGTCTCGAAGCCGGTCTCTCGCCCGATCTTCGTCTGGGGCAAGTTCCTGGGCGTCGCCGCGGCGCTGACGGCGACCACGCTGTTCCTGACCTTCGTCTTCATGCTGGTGAACCAGCACGGCACGATGCCGACGGTGGCCACCCCCTATCACTTCCCGGTGCTGGTGATCGGGCTGACCGCGCTGGGCGCCACCGTGGCGGCGTCGATCTGGTGCAACTACTTCTACGGCTGGAGCTTCCCGGCCGCGATGCTCGGCTTCGGCGTGCCGCTCCTGGGCCTCGCGTCCATGCTCACGCTGCTCTTCGACAAGGACTGGACGCCGGTCAACCCCTTCGAGAAGTTCCCGGGCAACCTGTGGCTGGCAGTCATCCTCATGTGGATGGGGCTGGTGGCGATGAGCGGCATCGCGATCGCCGCTTCCACGAGGTTCGGGCAGGTCGTGACGCTGGGGATCACGTTCGCCTTCTTCCTGCTGGGGCTGATGAGCGACTGGCTGATCGCGCGACGCCTGAAGGACCTCACGGACATGTTCGACCGCCTGGCGGCGGACGGCGTGGCGCAGTCCGGCACCGACTGGAACCACCTGCAGTACGGCCTGCTCAAGGCCGCCTACGCGGTGGTCCCGAACTTCCAGGTCTTCTGGCTGTCCGACGCGGTGCAGCAGAAGCGCGCGATCCCCGGCATCTACATGCTGCAGGCCACAGCGTACGACGCGCTCGCGATCGTGGCGGCGCTCAGCATCGCCACGCTGCTGTTCCAGCGACGCGAGGTCGGCTGACGAGCCTCGCGGAGGCCGGCAGGATCAGCTGCCGGTCCGCTGCTCGGCCTTGCGCATCTCGCCGAGCTGCTTGCGCATGTCCTTGAGCTGCTTCTCGATGTCCTCGGCGTCGATGCCCTTGCCGTCGGTGCACGGCTTGCACTTCTTGCACCAGGCCAGGATCTTCTCGACGATCTGGATGTTCGCGGCCAGGTTCTCGGCGGGCGTGCCGGCGCGCGGGATGTTCAGTCGGCCGATCTGCAGCTCGATGTCCTTCTCGCAGCCCTCGAAGAGGTCCTGCCAGTTCTTGGCGATGCGGCGGCCGTAGTCGCTGACCTCGTACCACTCCTTGAGGCCGAGCAGCTCCGCCATCTCCTCGTTGGTCTCCGCGGTGCCCTTGCTGAAGCCGCTGTCCAGCGCGTTGCTCGCGTTGAAGGTCAGGTTGTCCTTCTCGTCGGAGAGGACGACCTCGCCGGGCTCGCCGGTGATGCGGTCATGCCACGTCACCTTGCCCGTGACCGGGTCCTTGGTGTAGGTCAGCACGGCCTTCGCCAGCACCATCGCCTCGAAGACCATCGCCGGGCGGCCGTTGCGGGCGACCACCACGCCGATCTCCGAACGGAAGGCGTCGAGCGCGTCGCCGTAGACGCTGTCCCGGCCGCGGATCATCATCGCGGCGCCCAGGGCGCCCATCTTGCGGAAGTAGATCTCGTCGCAGTTCATCGACGTGACCGCGGCGGCCGAGATGGCCTCCTTGACCCACGCGACGACGCGGTGGCGCTCACGCACGGACTTGATCGCCTCGACGATCTTGAAGATCTCGGTGACCAGGCCGCCGGGGCTGTCGATCTCCATGATGATCGTCTGGCCGGGGCCCCACTTGTCGGCCTCCTTGCCCACCTGCTCGATCTCGTAGGCACGCGCGGTCTGCCCGACGCCGCCCTTCCAGGGCAGCACGAACACGCCCTTCTTGGGCGAGACGCGGTAGCCGTTCTCGTCCAGCTCGAAGCCCTGCGGGTCGACCTTCGCGCCGGAGGCGGGCTTGGCGGGCTGGCCTGCCGGGGCGGTGGCGGAGGACCCGCCCGGCGCGGGCTTCGACGAGCCGCCGGCCGGGGCGGCTGCGCCGACGGTCTTCATGGAGAGGATGTCGGCCACGAACACCGGGCGCGTCACCGTGCGGCCGCCGGCGGTCACCTGCAGCGTGATGATGCCCTTCGCGGTGTCGATCTTCTGGACGGTGCCCGCGACCTTCTTGGGAAGGGCGCCTTCCTTGATCTCGAGCTCGACGGAGTCGCCGACCTTGCCGCTCCACGAGCCCTTGGTGAGCTTGACCTGCTGCACCTGCGGCGCGGACTGCGCGAAGGCGGGCGAGGCGGGGGCGAGGAGCGTGGCGCCGGCCACGAGGGCCGCGCAGGCGAGGGTGCTGAGTGCGTTGCGCATGGATACGGGTCCGTGTTCGTGTTCGTTTGCGTGCGTGGGGGTCAGCGACCGCCGCCGCCGAGACCGCCGCCGAAGCCCTTGCCGCCCGACTTGCCGCCGGAGCCCTGCTGCTGCTTCTGCTTGTTGGCGGCGCGGATCTGCTCGTCGATCTGCTCCTTCAGGAGCTTGAGCTGGTCCTCGGTCAGCCCGCGGGTCCACTCCCACATCTTGGCGAACTGCGGGTACTGCTTGAAGGCCTGCTGCATCCAGTCCAGGATCGCGCGGCGCTTGGCGAGGTCCTTGACCTCGTCGACGGGCTCCTGGAACTCCTCCATCTTCTTCTTGGACTCGGCGTACTTCTTGCGCCAGGCCGTGTTCATGTCCTTGTAGATCTTCTCGCCGCTGTCGACCTTGGTGAACTCGGGGTAGCCGAGCAGCACCATCAGGTCCGTCATGTCGGTGGCGATGCCGTCGGTCAGTCCCGTGTCCTCGGCAGCCTTCGCGTCGAAGCGCGCGGACACCTCGTCGGACTGGTCGATCACGTACCACGAGCCGTTCGTGTCGCCGCGCCACTTCGTCGAGCGGCCGTCCAGGTCGCAGCTCAGGCGGCGGTCCGGGCGAACGAGCGCGTCGCTGAGCTCCTGCGGGCGGCCGCCGAGCTCCAGGATGCCCTTCGCGATGCCCGTCCAGGCGCTGAACATCTTGGCCTTGATGTCGGCGTCG
The DNA here is from genome assembly GCA_947459855.1 of Planctomycetaceae bacterium. Classification (GTDB taxonomy): domain Bacteria; phylum Planctomycetota; class Phycisphaerae; order Phycisphaerales; family SM1A02; genus UBA966. The sequence continues at coordinate 3,963 of CANHFL010000186.1, forward strand.
TTGCCGCCGCCCAGCGAGCCGACGATGTCGAGGCCCGCGACGCGCGCCTCGGGCGACATGTACATGTACGGCCACGCCAGCGCGTAGACGCAGGAGATGCCGCGCGCGTCGTTGACGTACATCACGCAGGGGTACGAGTCGAGCTCGTTGTGGAGCTTCGCCGCCAGGTCGCGGTAGTCGGTGA
>CANHFL010000187.1 GCA_947459855.1 Planctomycetaceae bacterium
AACGCGGCGTATGCGATGTCCCGGAATGCGACCGAGGCCTGTGGGGTCTTCGGCGTCATGCATCCTGTCGGAACGGACTTCTTGGCAGGGAACTCCCTGAATTACGATGGCCTGGCCGTCATTGGAGACCTGACCCCGAAGATCGGGACGCCGAAGTGGCCATGGCAGGTCGACTACGGCAAGGCCCGCCGTGGAAGCACGATCTTCGCATCCAACTGCGCAAGCTGCCATGGTGTCCAGCCCGGCCAGGCCCGGCCGCCGGTGTACGACACGTGGGCGACCCCCGTCCACGACGTCGGCACGGACACGCGCTACCACAACACGCTCTCCCGTGTCGCGCCCGTCAGCGGCTTGCTGGCCGGGATGCAGTTCGAAGGCCAGGTGGTCGGTGCCACCAACCAGCCCAGCCTCTACCTCACCAAGGTGCTGAACAGCTCCGCGCTGTACCAGCGATTCCCGAACATCGACCTGTCGATCCCGGGCCCGGGCGTCGTCGCGAATGCGTACGAGTCGAGGGTCCTGCACGGAATCTGGGCCGCGGCTCCCTACCTCCACAACGGCTCGGTCCCGACGCTTGCGGAGCTCCTGAAGCCGCCCGCGGAGCGGGTGACGAGCTTCCAGGTCGGCCCCAACTACGACATCGTGAACGTGGGCCTGGCGGCGACCCAGCCGGGCGGTTCCGCCACGGTGTTCACGGCCACCGACGGCTCGGGCACGAACCTTGGGTCGGGCAACAGCAACGCCGGCCACGACTTCGGGACCTGGCTGCCCGCTTCGGACAAGGAAGCCTTGATCGAGTATCTGAAGATCGCTGGAACGTGCTTCGAGGACGCGAATGCGGATGGAAACGTCGACGGCTTCGACCTGGGCATCCTCTTGAGCCAATGGGGCACGTGCGCGCCCGTGGCCTGTCAGTGCGACTTCAACGGCGATGGTTCCGTGAACGGCAACGACCTGGGTTTGCTGCTGTCGAAGTGGGGCGCCTGCTCGAACTGATGCCGCTCGGCGTCGGCATGCTCATCCGCCCTTCCTGCCGGCCGTCATCTCCTCCACCAGCGCCCCCGCGCCGTACACGGCGCGCATCGCCTCCAGCATGCCGCGCACGTCGACGGCCACGGCCCTGTTGCGCGTGACGTCGTAGACCACGTCGCCCGCCAGGCTGTCCAGGTTGCCGTCGAAGATCAGCCCGACCACGCGTCCCTTCGCGTCGACCACCGGCGAGCCGGAGTTGCCGCCGATGATGTCGTTCGTCGTGACGAAGTTGAACGGCGTTGCCGGCTCGAGCCGCTCCCGCGCCTCGAGCCACGACTTCGGCAGCTCGAAGGCCGGGTCGCCCGCGCGCGACTCGGCGCGCGTGAACGTCCCGCCGAGCGTCGTGAACGACGGCACCGCGGTGCCGTCGTCGGTGGTCCAGCCCTTGACGGTGCCGTAGCTCATGCGCAGCGTGAACGTGGCGTCCGGGTAGACCGAATCGCCGAACGCGGCGAAGCGCGCGGCGGCGATCTTTCCGTAGCCGAGCTCCTGCGGGGCTTCCACCTGGTCCTCCCAGGCCTTGCGCGCGGCGCGCGCGTCCGCGTCGATGGCCGCCATGAAGGCGATCATCGGGTCCGCGGGATCCGGATTGCGGCGCGCCGCCACGTCGGCGAGCTTCGTGCCGCGGACGAGCTCGGTGGCACGCGCGCGGGGGCTCTTCCCGGCGAGCAGCTTCACGACCAGCGGGTCGTCCAGGCCAAGCTCCTCGGCGATCCCGGAGAGCATCGAGGACATGCGCTCGATCTCGAGCTGCGGGTAGATCGGCGCGGGGGAGTAGAGCCGCGCCTCCAGGGTCCGCCGGTTCGCGTCGGCGAACTCGGGCAGTCGCTCCGCGCTGGGCTTGGCGTCCTCGGCCTTCATGCGCACCAGCGTGCGCGCCGTGCCCGCGAGCGTGCCGCCCCGCATGCGTGCCAGGTACCAGCCGGGCTCACGGGAGAGCCGCTTCGAGGCCGCGAGCGACTCACGGACCAGGCGCCGCCCCTCCTCGAAGTCCCTCGCCTCGGGCTTGCCCGCCAGGCGCTTGAGCAGGGCCTCCTCCCCGGCGCGCTTGGCGGCCACCATCGACGGGTCCTGCAGCGCGTCCAGCAGCCCCTGCGAGGACTTGCGGCCGTTCTGCGTGCCGAAGAAGTCCTCGCGCGCGATGCGCGCTTCCTCAGTGCCGCGTCCCATGAATGTCGCCAGCTTCACCTCGTTTCGCCACAGGCGCCGCAGGCCCATCGGTTCCTCGACGTCGCGCATGTGCGCCACGTGGTCGGCCGTGAACAGCCGGTTGGTGCTGCCGGGATGGCCCCACGTGAACACGAGCTCGCCCTCCTTCGCGCCGTCGGCATCCCACTCCAGGAAGTGCTCGGGCTTCAGCGGCTTGCCGTCCTGGTAGATGCGGAAGAAGCAGCAATCCAGGTCGTACCGGGGGAACTCGAAGTTGTCGGCGTCGCCGCCGAAGAAGGCGATCGCCGTCTCGGGCGCGAAGACGAGCCGCACGTCGCGCCACGTGCGGTAGCGGTAGAGGTGGTACCGGCCGCCCTGCCAGAGCGTGACCACCTGGCTCTTCAGCCCGGTGGCCTTCTCGCTCTCATCCTCGATGCGGGTGATCTCGCGGCGGCGCGACTCGCCGGCGGCCGCGGTGTCCGCCGCGCCCTTGCCGGCCGCGACGACACGGTCGGTGACGTCCTCGATCGACCACAGGGCGTTCAGCTCGAGGTCGGGGCAGCGGAGCTCCTCGCCGCGGTCCTTGGCCAGGAAACCGGTCTTCAGCAGGTCGCGCTCCGGCGTCGAGAGCTTGGCGAGCATGTCGCTGCCCACGTGGTGGTTGGTCATCACCAGGCCGTCGGCACTCACGATCGACCCCGATCCGCCGGTCGAGAATCGCACCGCCGACTTCTGCAGGTGCTCGAGCATCGCCGGCGTGGCCTCGAAGCCGTGCTTTGACTTCAACTCGGCGGCCGGGATCGCGTTCGGAAGCCACATGCCCTCCTCGGCGAGGACAGCGGGGCAGAGGGCGAGGCAGAGCGCGGCAGCGCGCGCGACGGAGGGGCTCGTGGCGAATCGCATGTCGGGAGCGTATCGCCCCGCGGGCCAGGCCACGCCACGCCGGACGTCGCGGACGTCCTCAGCTGCCGCCCGAGACGACGACGTCGTCGAATCGGTCGATGACCTTCGGGCCATCCGGGTTGGTGGCGCGGCTGACGATGTCCGTCATCGGCTGGCCGTCCGGCGTCCGGACCTGGCGGCGCGAGAAGAAGATGCCGTCGGGGCCCGCGCTGAAGAGGAAGTACTTGCCGCGCGCGACGCCCGACCACACCCGGTCGGTGTCCGTGGCGCCGCTCCCGACCGACTGGTCGAGGGCGGAGTGCCGGATGAGCTGCGCGAGCGTCAGCCTCCGCGCGGCCGTCGACGGAAGGCCCGCAGCCCCGCTCGTGGAGAGCACGCTGCCCTTGAAGGCATCGGTCTGGTCGACGCCCGCCTCGCCCAGCGCGGTGCTCCCGGTGTACGCGATCATCTGCTTGCGCTCGAACTGGCCTGCCACGGCGTCCTTGCGCACGAGCGGCCCGATCGACCGCATCTGCGCGATGTACGCGATCGGGGCACCCCAGGCATCGACGAGGTCGGGGATGAGCCCCTCGCCCTCGCGCTCCGGGAGCCCGGTCACATGGTTCATCTGGCCAGCGGCCTTCCGGAACTCGGGCCCCTTGGGGGTGAAGAACGAGTCGTACTTGCGGCCGTTCTTCACCGGGCCTTCACCCATGCGCGCCGCGTCGATCTTGATCCGGAAGGGCGGGGTCGTATTGAAGACGAGTTCCGTGCCGGTGTAGGAGTCGTAGTCGGCGTCGCCCACGACCCGATAGCCGCCCATGAGCGCCAGCAGCGCATTCTCCGTCTGCGTGATCTGCGGAAGGTTCTGCGGCACGACCGGGTCGGATGGGTTGTCCGTCACGCCAAGGTAAAGCGCACTGTTCGGCACCGCAGCCGGGTGCTCGCCGAACTCGAGGCAGTACGCGTCGCACGCCTTGGCGAACTCCAGCATGGTGGCACGGGTCTTGGTCGCCCTCGCGCGCTCGATCACGATCCCGATGGCCGGCAGCAGCAGCCCGACGAGCAACGCGATGACC
>CANHFL010000188.1 GCA_947459855.1 Planctomycetaceae bacterium
CAGGATGTTCGCGTTGCGCGGCGTGGGGACCGCCCACTGGAACACGTTCGAGGTCAGGAACGAGGCCTGGGGCACGATCATCCACTGCCACGCCGGGTTGCTGCACGTGCCGTTGATGACGCCCACGTTGCCGGGCGCCTGCGGCGCCATCGGCGTCCACGCGACGTAGCCCTCTCCGTACGCCCAGTTCACCCAGCCTGGCCCCCACGTCTTGTCCGGCACCCACACCCAGCCGGTGTTGTCCCACCACATCCAGCGCCCGTAGTGGTAGACGGCCCAGCCGAAGGGCTCATAGCTCTGCCAGTACATCCCGTAGCCCTCGGCCACCTGCCACTGCCCCTGCGAGTAAGGCCGCCAGCCAGGCAGCACCGCGCGCGGCTGCCAGACCCAGCCCCACTGCTGGTTCGGCGTCCACGTGCCGTAGTTGGAGAGCTCCTGCATGAACTGCTGGACGGTGATCGACGTGGCGACGCCGATCGATCCCTGCGCCTGCGCCTGGCGCGCACCGGTGGCGATCGCGGCGACCACCGCAAGGCAGGCGAGTGTCCGGCGAAGATGCGTCGCGACGTGCATGGCGGGGATCGTAACCCCGCGCGCCCGCCCGGCCGCGCTCAGAACGACTTCCGGAGCCGCGCCACGCACGCCCCGACGGTGGCCGCGGCATCGGAAAGCTCGGCCTCGGTGGTGAACCGGCTGGTGCTGAACCGCAGGCTGCCGTGCGCGACGGCCTCGGGCACGCCCATCGCCAGCAGCACCGGCGAGGGATCGAGCGACCCGCTGGAGCACGCCGCACCCGCGCTCGCGGCGACGCCCCGCTCCGAAAGCAGCAGAAGGAGCGCCTCGGCCTCGAGCCGCGGGAAGCCGATGTTGGTGGTGTTCCACAGGCGGTCGCCGGCCGCGCCGTTCACCACCGCGTCCGGCACCGCCGCCAGCACCGCGCGCTCGAACGCGTCGCGCAGGGCCGCGCCGCGCGCCGCGCCGTCCGTCGCCAGCCACGCACGCGCCGCGTCCGCGGCCACGCCCATGCCGACGATCCCGGCGACGTTCTCGGTGCCACCGCGCAGCCCGCGCTCCTGCGGCCCGCCCAGGACGCCGGCGCGGACGCGCACGCCGGGGCGCGACCACAGCGCACCCACGCCCTTCGGCCCGTGGAACTTGTGCGCCGCGAAGCTGGCCAGGTCCGCGCCCATCGCATGTAGGTCGGTGGGCATGCGCCCCACCCACTGCGTGGCGTCGCAGTGGAAGCGCACGCCCGCCGCGCGGCACGCCGCCGCCACCTGCGCCACGGGCTGCACCGCGCCGGTCTCGTTGTTCGCCCACATCACGCTGACGACCGCCACCGCGCCGGCACGCGCCCGCAGCAGCGCGTCCAGCGCGCCGAGGTCCACTCGGCCCGCGGCGTCGCACGGCAGCCATTCGACCTCCGCCGCGCCGCGCTTCGCCAGCGCCTCGGCGCACTCGCGCACGGCGCTGTGCTCGGTGCGCATGGTGACGATCGTGCGTCGCCCCGCGTCCGCGCCCAGCGAACCCGCGATCGCCAGGTTCGCGGCCTCGGTTCCGCCGCTCGTGAACGTCACCTCGCGCGGCTGCGCACCGACCAGCGCCGCGACCTGCTCGCGGGCAAGCTCCATGCGACGCCGCGCCTCGATCCCCGCGCGGTGCACGCTCGAGGGGTTCGCCCACGCCTCGCGCATCGACGCCGCGACCGCCTCCACCACCTCGGGCAGCGGCTGCGTCGTCGCGTTGTTGTCCAGGTAGGCGGGCATGGGTCGCGGGCGCAGGGAGCGGGCACCCATCAAACGAACAGGCCCTCGTCGCCGAGGGCCTGGAATGCGGATGAGAGGACTTGAACCTCCATGGGTGTTACCCCACTAGAACCTGAATCTAGCGCGTCTGCCAATTTCGCCACATCCGCATGTGGGCCGAGCATTGTAGCGGCTCCCCGGCGGCATGGGAAGGGCTTCAAGTGGCCGATAGGATGGGCGCGTGGCCTATCGCCCCCCCTTCATCGATCCCGCCTACGTGATGGTGGATGCCCCCCATCCGGCGACCATCGACGAGGAAGTCCTGCTCAAGCAATGCGAGATCGAGGTCGGCAGGGTCTCGGGCCCCGGCGGCCAGCACCGGAACCGGGTCGACACCGCCGTATTCATCCGCCACGTTCCCACCGGAGTCGAGGCACAGGGCACCGAGCGTCGCAGCCAGATCGAGAACCGCCGCAACGCCGTCAAGCGCCTGCGCCGGAAGCTCGCCGTCAAGGTCCGCACGCTCGCGTCCCGCGACACGCACGCCTGCAGCCCGCTGTGGGCGCGCCGGCGCCAGGGCAACAAGATGTGCGTCAACCCCGACCACGAGGACTACCCCGCGCTGCTCGCCGAGGGCCTGGACCTGGTCGTCGCGCGCCGCTACGACCTGGCCGGCGCCGCCGGGCTCCTGGGCATCACCATGAGCCAGTTGAGCCGATTGATCAACCATGACAAGGGCGCATTCGCCAAGGTGAACGCGGGCCGCGAGGCCTGCGGCCTGCCGCCCCTGCGCAAGTGAGGCACCGACCGATGACCGCGCACGACACCGCCACCGCCGCCCGCGTCCGCGCACTGGTCGCCGAGGAACTGCCGCGGCTCGTCGGCATCCGCCGCGACCTGCACATGCACCCGGAGATCGGCTACGAGGAGTACCGCACCTCGCAGGTGGTCGTGCGCGAGCTGTCCGACGCGGGGGTCGCGTACGCCGCGGGCCTGGCCGGCGGCACCGGCGTGCTGGCGCACCTGCCGGGCGAGGGCGCGCGCGCCGTCGCGCTGCGTGCCGACATGGACGCGCTGCCGATCGTCGAGCGCAGCGGCCGCGAATGGGCCTCGCGAACGCCGGGCCGAATGCACGCGTGCGGGCACGACGGGCACACGGCGATCCTCATCGGCACCGCGCGCGTCCTGGCGCGGCTCGCCGCGGAGCGAACGCTGCCGCATCCGATCACGCTGGTCTTCCAACCGGCCGAGGAGGGCGGCGGCGGCGGCAAGCGCATGGTGGACGAGGGCGCGCTGGATGGCCGCCACTTCGGCCCGCCCGTCGACCGCGCGTTCGCGCTGCACGGCTGGCCCGACCTGCCGCTCGGCGAGGTCGGCACGCGCCGCGGCGCGATGATGGCCGCCAGCGACCGCTTCGAGGTGCACGTCTCCGGGACGGGCGCGCACGCCGCCTGGCCGCACCGCTCGGCGGACCCCGTCGTCTGCGCGGCCGCCATCGTCACCGCGCTGCAGTCGATCGTCGCACGCAACGTCGACCCCCTCGACGCCGCGGTCGTCAGCGTCACCGTTATGCAGGCCGGCGAGGCGATGAACGTCATCCCGGACCGTGCGCTCCTGCGCGGCACGTACCGCTCGCTCAGCGAGGAGACGCGCTCGATGCTCGAGCGGCGCATGACGGAGGTCGCGGAGGGCGTGGCTCGCGCGCACGGCTGCACCGCGCGCTGCGAGTGCATCCGCGGCTACCCGGTGACGGTCAACGACGACGGTGCGGTGGCGCAGTTCGAGCAGGTCGCGCGGGCCACGCTCGGCGATGCCCGTGTACGGACCATCGCCGCACCGGTGATGGGCGGCGAGGACTTCGCGTTCTTCGGCCCGCACGCCTCCGCCTGCTACTGGGCGCTTGGCCTGGCCCGACCCGGCATCGGCTGCCCCGCCCTGCACGCCCCCGACTTCGACTTCGCGGACGAGGCGCTCCCCACCGGCGTCGAGCTCATGTGCCGGCTGGCGCTGGCCTGACCACCGGGGCCGACACCGGGATATTGGACCAATCCTCGGGATGCCCTGCCTGTTTACGGACCCCGGCACACACCGGGCTTGCCCCGTGCATATCCGGGGGTACAACTCGTCCAGCCGCAGGCGTTTCAGGCGGCCCGGCCCGACGACCATCTCCAGAGGACACCCGCTCCATGCGCCCCTTCGCCGCAACGCTGATCGCCACCGCCATCCTCGCCTGCACCGCCACGACGTTCGCGCAGCTGGCCGTCGCCCCCTCGCCCGCGCGCCAGGCCTTCCGCGACGCGCACCCCGGCACCGACATCCTCGTGCTCGGCGACCAGATCGCCCGCATCTACGGCAACGCCTTCAGCACCGGC
>CANHFL010000189.1 GCA_947459855.1 Planctomycetaceae bacterium
ACCGCCCGTGGCGCCGAGCGTCCCGACCGGCATGCCGCTCCCTGCGGTGCGGTCGGTGCACCAGGGTCCGATCGCCCTGGATTCGCTCGCGGCGGGCATGAAGACGCTCGTCTCGGCGCCCGGCGTCATCCTGCTCGGGTGCGCGGGGGTGGTGCTGGTGCGGCTGCCCTCCGATCTCTCGCAATTCATGCTGCTGGACACCCTGCGGCATGTCCTGGAGCAGGTCCTGAAGCTGGTGCAGACGGCCATGGAGGACCCGAATGCGGTCACGACGGGCGCGGCCTCGATCGGCAGCGGCGAGGACGGGTCCGGCAGCCTGTGCGGCGGGGCGCTGCTCGACCTGTTCGTCGCGTCGCCGCTGCTGGCGGGCGTGCTGGTGGCCGCTGCGCGGGCCGCGCGTGGTCGCGCCCGCGTCGGTGACCTGGCCGCGGGCTTCCGGCGCTGGCCGGCCGTGCTGCTCGCCATGGTCGTCCTGACGGTCGCGGGCGCGGGCATGCCGGTGGTCGCGCCGCTGGTGGGCGGCATCGCCTGGACCGCCGCGCTGCCGCCGGCCGAGCCGGGCTCGGCGCTCGTGGGGGCCATCGATCGGTCGACCCTGGAGACCTGCGGCCTGGTGGGCACCGTGCTCGTCCTGCTTCCGATCGTGTGGGTGACGTCGCGCCTGTGGTTCGCGATCGTGCGGGCCGCGGACCCGGACCGTCCGCCGCTCGCCGGCCATTCGTGCGTCGGCTGGTCCTGGCGCGCCACGCGTGGCTGCCAGTGGGGACTGTTCGTGCTGGCGCTCCTGCTCTTCGGCCTGGCCTGCGCCCTGGCGGTACCGTTGCGAATCGTCGCGCTGCAGTCAGCGCCCCCGGGCACGCACGCGTGGTCCGGCGCCGCCGCGTGGGGCGTCGCGTCCATGCTGGCGCTCCCCGTCGTGGTGGCCGTGTCGGGCGCCGCCTACGCCACCATCGCCCGCGTCCACGAGCCGTGCGACGGATCCCCGAGCCCCGCATTCCCATGAGCAACCCCACCGACACCCGCCCCGACACCGATCCCGCGATCGATCCGACGCCGCGACTGACGCGCGACCAGCTGTTCGCGCGCCGCGTGCGCTTCGCGGGCGCATGGTTGCTGCTGTCGGTGGGCGAGGGCCTGCCGATCTACTTCGCGTTCATGAAGCTCTCGGGGAACCCCAGCCCCGAGGTCGCGTTCTTCCTGGCGGCCAGCACCTGCTGGGTGCCGGTCGTCGGCACCGCCGCGGCGATCATGGCGTGCGTGTTCGCCGGCTACCTCAGCTGGTGGTGGGCCGTGCCGGCCTTCGTCGGGCCGCGGATCCTGTTCCTGGCCTGGGCGCGCGCGACCGAACGACGGCTCGACCGCAGGCGGTGACCGCCGCGGGGCCGTGCGTTCGCGTTCCGCCGGAGGGCGGGTGCGCGCGGATCAGGTGTCCCCGTCCTCCTGCTCCAGGAAGCTCTGCAGGCGCTGCCGGCGGACCGGGTGCTGCAGCTTGCGGATGGCCTTGTTCTCCACCTGGCGCACGCGTTCGCGCGTGACCTTGAAGATCCGGCCGACCTCCTCGAGGGTGTACGTGTAGCCGTCGCCGATGCCGTAGCGCAGCTTCAGGATCTCGCGCTCGCGGTAGGTGAGGGTCTTCAGGACGTCGTTGATGCGCTGGCGCAGCAGCTCGCTCGACGCGCTGTCGTGCGGGCTCTCCTGCTTCTCGTCCTCGATGAAGTCGCCGAAGTGGCTGTCCTCGCTCTCGCCGACCGGGCGGTCCAGCGAGATCGGGTGACGGCTCACCTTCATGACGCGGCGCGTCTCCTCGATCGGCATCTTGGCGCGAAGGGCGATCTCCTCGACCGTCGGCTCGCGGCCCAGCTCCTGCAGCAGGTGCTTCTGGATGGTGCGAAGCTTCGACATCGTCTCGATCATGTGCACCGGCACGCGGATCGTGCGGGCGTGGTCGGCGATGGCGCGGGTGATGGCCTGGCGGATCCACCACGTCGCGTAGGTGCTGAACTTGTAGCCGCGCTTGTACTCGTACTTGTCCACCGCGCGCATCAGGCCGGTGTTGCCCTCCTGGATGATGTCCAGGAAGGGCAGGCCGCGGTTGCGGTACTTCTTGGCGATGCTGACCACCAGGCGCAGGTTGCCGCCCGAAAGGTCGCGCTTGGCCTGCTCGTACTCCAGGAACGCGCGCTCGATGCCCCGCACTCGCTGGTCCAGCGCGGTGGCGTCCTCGAGCACCATGCTGCGCAGGCCGTCGAGCTCCTCGCGCATGACGTGGATGTCCTCGGGATCGAAGCGCTCGGGGTGCTTCGTCGCCTTGTGCATCTGGTGCTGGATCTCCTTGACCTTGCGGTCGAGGCCCTGCAGCTTGCGCAGGAGCGGCTGGATGCGGCTGGTGCGCAGGCAGCATTCCTCGAGCAGCACCGCCACCTTGCGGCGGTAGCGGTCGATCCGCGCCTGGATCGCGGCGCGCTTCGGCTCGTTGCCGGCGGCCTCCAGTTCCTCGAACAGCTCGCGGTTCTTCGTGAGCAGCAGCTCGATCGTCGGCACGTTGTTCGGGATGCGCGCCGCGATGATCTCCTTGTGGTTCTCCTCGGCGGTCGAGATGCGCATCGTGCGGTCGAACGGCAGCGTGCCGGCGTGCACCTGCTTCAGGATCTGCACGGCCAGGTGGGCCGCGTAGTCGCTGGCCAGCGTCAGCCGGCGGAAGCACATGCGCGTCGTCTCGATCTTCTTGGCAAGCCGGATCTCCTCCTCGCGCGTGAGCAGGGGGATGGTGCCCATCTGCGTGAGGTACATGCGGATCGGGTCGTCGATCCGCTTCGAGCCCTGCTCGGCCAGCGCCGCGGCGATCTCGGCCTGCGCCTCGGCCTCGTCGAGGATCTCCTCCTCCTCGGGCGCCTCGGGCATGTGCGGCTCCTCGTCGAAGCTCGCGTCGAAGTCGACCGGCGGGCCGTCCTCCTCCTCGATCATCTGGACCTTGGGCGGCTTGTTCGGCTTCTTCTCGTCGCGCTGGAACTTGAGGTTCGTCTGCAGCGGCGCATCGAACATCTCCTCGCCGCGGCGCCGGCGCTCGCTCTCGTCGATGAGCTCGATGCCCAGCTCGTGGAAGAGCACGATCATCTCGTCGACCTTCTCGGTCTCGACGAACTCGTCGGGGACGCAGCGGATGTACTCCTCGTACGTGATCCACTTGCGGCCGCGGCCGAGTTCGACGAGCTGGCGGAGGACGGGGGTGAGGTCGGAGAGCGCGAGTGACAAGGTTCGGTCCGTTCGGTGTGTTGGCGAGGCGTTCAGGCAGGACGCGCCTGGGACTTCCAAGGATCGGCGCGACAGGGATTTGCGGCGGAAATTCGGGCTGAAGATGGTACGGTCAATCGTCGGGCGGGGTCAGGTCGGGCGGCGGTCCGGAGCGGTTCCCGGCCCTTGCGAGCCGGGCGAACGCGGACGGGTCGCTCCCGCGGGCGCGGATGCCGGCGATCCGCGCGGCCATGCCGGCGGCATCGTCGGCGTGGGCCGGAGGAGGTGGTACGGGCTGGCGGGGGCGCCGGATGCGCTCAAAGGCCTCGAACGCCGCCTGAAGGGCCTGTGCGCCTTCCTTCCCGGACGGTGCGCGGCGCTCGCCGGTCATGACCAGGTCGCCGACCAGCGACTTTGCCTCGCGGGAGCGGATCTCGGACATCAATTCGTCGACCGAGAAACCGCGGCCCTCCTCGAGCCACGGGTGCGCAGCGGCGTAGATCGTGCGCGTGGCGGGGTCGAGTAGGGCGTCCGGCGTGAACGCCTCGGCGACGGGCAGTGAGCAGCCGTCGTCGAACCGCACGCGGACGGCGGCCAGTTCGGGGTGCGCGACCAGCAGCGCGACGACGCTCCGTTCGGCCTCGCGGCGGGCGCGCGCCTGGACCGGCGAGAAACCCTGCTCCTCGAGCGAGCGGTGGTCGGCGCCGGGCTCGGGCGGGCGGACGACGATCTCCTCGGCCTCCTCGGGCGCGGCCTGCGCGCGCGAGGCGGGTGCACGCACGGCGGCGAGCGCCGCCTCGAGGTCGCGTTCGGCAAGTCCGGTGATCGAGGCCAGGCTGGACATCACCAGCGTGCGCCGTATGCCCGACATGTCGCGGAAGCCC
>CANHFL010000190.1 GCA_947459855.1 Planctomycetaceae bacterium
GCGGGGTGGTTGCAGATCTGCTTCAGCTTCACCAGCGCGCTCAGCACCAGCCCGCGGCGGCGGATGCCCTCGGCCTGGTCGACGCGCTTCAGCATGTCGCTGACCACCTGCTCGTACAGCGAGCCCTGCTCGGGCGTCAGCGGGATCTGCTGGCGCGTCTCGACCAGCGGCGGCAGGTCGCTGATGACGTTCGGGTCGGTCTTCAGGCGGCGCAGCACGAACGGGCGAACCAGCTGGCGCAGGCGCTCGGCCTGGCGCTTGTCGCGGTGGCGCTCGACCGGCAGCGCGAAGCGGCGGCGGAAGTCGTTCTGCGTGCCCAGGTAACCGGGGCAGCAGAACTCCATGATCGACCACAGCTCGCTCAGGCGGTTCTCGACCGGCGTGCCGGTCAGCGCGATGCGGAACTGCGTGCGCAGGCTGCGGATCGCGGCCGTCTGCTTGGTGGGTGGGTTCTTGATGTGCTGCGCCTCGTCCAGCACCACGCGGCGCCACTCGACCTGCTGCAGCAGGTCCTTGTCGCGCGTGACCAGCGCGTACGTGGTGACCACGACGTCCGCGCGCTGCGCGACGTGCAGGAAGCGCTCGCCCTGCGGGCGCTCCAGGCCGTGGTGCAGGTGCACCACCAGCTCGGGCGCGAAGCGCGTGAGCTCGCGGTGCCAGTTGCCCAGCACCGACATCGGCGCCACCAGCAGCGTCGGCCCCACGCGCTCGCCCTCGACCGCCACCTGGCGCTCGTGCTGCAGCAGCGCGATGAGCTGGATGGTCTTGCCCAGGCCCATGTCGTCGGCCAGGCAGGCGCCCATGCCGAAGCGCTCCAGGAACGCCAGCCAGCTGACGCCCGCGCGCTGGTACGGCCGCAGCGCGCCCTGGAAGCGCTCGGGCTGCTCCACCATGTTGATCTTCTCGACCGAGTCGGACGGCCCGAAGACCTCGGCGACCCAGCCCTTGGTGTCCAGGCCCAGCACCGGCAGCGCGCCGTCGGCGGCGTCGACGTGCGCCAGGCGCAGCGCCTCGACCAGCGTGGCCTGGCCGCCGGCGTTCGCCTTCAGGAACTTCACGCCGCGCTCCAGGTCCTCGGGGCGGATCTCCACCCAGCGGCCGCCGATGCGGACCAGCGGGATGCCCTTCTTCGCCAGAGCCTGGAAGGCCTCCAGCGTGAGCGGGGTGTCGCCCAAGGCGATCTGCCAGCTGTAGTTGACAAGGCTGTGCAGGCCGATCCCGCCGCGCGAGCGGTCGCCGCCCGCGCCGCCGGCCGAATCGGCCGGGTCGCTCTCGATGAGGAGCCGCGCACCCAGGCGGCTGGCGCTCTGGCCCCACCAGTCGGGCGCCAGCACCTCGAAGCCCGCCTCGGCGAGCACCGGCTTGAAGTCGCGCAGGAACTGGTAGGCCTCGGCGGTCTTCAGCTCGAGCCCCGTGGGCGTGCCGTCCTCCAGCGCGTCCTCGAGCTTGGGGTACAGGCGGCTGGCGCGGCCCAGTTCCTGCAGCAGCATGTCGCACAGCTTCTGCGTCTCCTGCTGCGAAGCCCCGCGCGCGGATCGGCCGCCGGCGGCGCGGTTCCACAGCGCCTCGGCGTCCACCACGATCGGTGGGCTGTCGTTCGAGACCAGCGAGAACGTGAGCTGCCACGGATGGTCGTCCTCGTGGCCGTCGGCCGAGGGAAGCAGCTCGGGCGCGGGCTCCAGGAGCTGCAGGAGGAGACGCATCTCGCGGCCCTCGCCCACGTCCTCCAGGTTCGCGATCCACTGGCGCGCGGTGCGCACGATGCTGCTCTCGCTGGCCGCGGGCTGCTTCACCTCGCAGCGCTCGCCGAGCAGTCCGGCCAGCCATGCGACGTGCGGGTCGCGGTCGGGGTCGCGGCCGTCGATCGCCTCGGCGTAGTTCTCGGCGACCAGGATGTCGCGCAGCAGGACGTCGGTGAACGCGCCCATCGCGCGTTCGGCCACGGCCGCGGGGGCGTGCGCACCCTCGGCCGCGCGGACCGCGGCGGGGGTGGCGCGGACCAGCGCGTTGAAGCGGGCATGGTTCGGAGCGTCGTGCAGCCAGGGGCGCCATGCCGCGAACATCGCGCCGCTGCGCTCCTGGACGACGGTGGGGATCACGCGCTGGTCGGCCACCAGCTGGTGCGTGAAGCGCGCAAGCGCGGTCCACCAGCGGATGCCATGGCCCCAGGCAATGCCGCCAGCAGCGTGCTCGCCGTGCACGTCCAGGTGGTGCAGCAGCGCGAAGGCCGTCCGCGGGTCCAGGCGGATCGCGGGCACCTCGAGCGGGAGCAGCGCCTCCTCGGGCTCGAGCTCGAGCCCCGCCGCCGCGGGATCCGCGCTGACGCGGTCGCTCGGCACGGGCATCTGGCCGCCCGCGGTCTCGGCGAAGGGCAGCAGCAGCGCGATCGAGGCGTCCTCGGCCGTCGCCGGGGCGCCGATGCGCTCATCGCCGCCAGCGGCTTCGCGTGCGGCCGCGATCGACGGTGCGAGCGCCGCGCGGAGCTCCTCGGCGGTGGCGGCGAACGGATGGCCGGCGCGACGCGTGCCCGCCCGGGCGGCGGCAAGCGCCTCGGTCGATTCGCCCCAGGCGTGCAGGGCGTCGCGGTACCAGTTCAGATGGAGGACGAACATCCGTGCGTGTCCTGACCCGTCGGGATCCGACGGTGTGTGTGGCTGGGTCCGGCGGGTGGCGCCTGGCAATGATTGCGCTGGGATTCGAACCCAGGACCTAGCGGTTAAAAGCCGCTTGCTCTACCGGCTGAGCTACGCAATCGGACCGGTGTGCGGGGTGGTGGACGAGCGCGCGAGGCGGTTGTGGAAGGCGGAATGGGGCTCCGCGAGGAAGGGGAGCGATTGTATGAAGATCCGCCTGAGGCCGCATGGGGGGTCTTTACTGTCCAATAACTTTTGTTTCAGCGCGCCCCAAACCCTCCTGCGCGGGCCGTAGGAACCTCCGGCGCACACCGGGGACCCAGGCGCCGTAACGGAAGTGGACTTTTGGTTTCCGGAATCGGATCTTCGCTTCAGGTGCGGGGCCGAAGTCTCCGATAAGGAACCCGGGCACCGTTTCCAGGATCGACGACAAGGGAGGCCAGTACCCCATGACCGACACCAACACCCTGCCACTCATCCAGCAGTTCCTCAGTTACCTGACCGACGAACGCCACTTCAGCCCCTACACGGGTCGCTGCTACGGGCTTGACCTTCGCCAGTTCGTGGACTTCATCGAGTCCAAGACCGGCCTGAAGACCGAGCTCGAGAAGGAGCGGAAGGCGCTCGAGTCCAAGGGTTCCGGCCCGGACTGCGTCACCAGCCGCGTCCTGAAGTGCGACGTGGAGCTGATCCGCGAGTTCCTGGCCAAGCTGGGCGAGCAGAAGTACTCGGCCGCCACGATGGCCCGGAAGATCGCCACCTTGCGCAGCTTCCACAAGTGGATGGAGCGCAAGGGCATCGCCGCGACCAACCCGATGGTCCTGATCCGCACGCCGAAGCAGGCCAAGCGCCTGCCGAAGGCGATCTCGGTCGAGCAGATCGAGCGCCTGCTGGCGGCCCCGGACGACACCGACATCCTGGGCGCCCGCGACCGGGCGATCCTGGAGACCCTCTACTCGACGGGCATCCGCGTCAGCGAGGTCGTCGCCATCAACCGCGGCGACCTGAACGACACCGGCGAGGAGATCATCATCCGCGGCAAGGGCCGGCGCGAGCGCCGCGTCCCGATCGGCAGCCATGCGCTGAAGGCGCTGCGCCACTACCTGGCGATGTCCGACGCCGACCTGCAGTCGCGCGGCAAGCGGTCGCAGCCCGATGACCCGCTCTTCGTCAACAAGAACGGTGGCCGCCTGAGCAGCCGTTCGGTGCGCCGCAAGGTGGCCAAGTACCTGGTCGAGGCCGACCTGGACCCGGACATCTCGCCGCACACCATCCGCCACAGCTTCGCCACGCACCTCCTGGACAACGGTGCGGACCTCCGCGCCGTGCAGGAGCTGCTGGGCCACCAGTCGCTGAGCAGCACGCAGGTCTACACCCACCTGACCAGCGGCCGCATGCGCGACGGGTACGACAAGGCGCACCCTCGCGCCGAGGCGAGCTGAGCCCGGCGGCAAACGGACCCTGACCTTCCCACGACC
>CANHFL010000191.1 GCA_947459855.1 Planctomycetaceae bacterium
CCTGCGCGCCGGGGACAAGGCAGTCCTCGGGGCGGTCCATGCCGGTGACGCGGATCTCGACGGGGCAGTTCATCGGGTACTCGCCGCGGTCGCGGTACGCCTGCTGCATCGACAGGTACTGCTGGTGGAACTCGCTGAGCACGCGCTGCAGGTCCGCGCGGCTGCAGCTGACGGCGAAGCCGCACTCGGCGACGCGCAGCGTGGTCGGCTTGATGTAGAGCTGCACGTCCTTCGACCAGCCCCACAGGTCCCACGACAGCGTGGCGGTGAGGCCGGCGTCGGTGACCAGCGCCATCGTCGCGCCGAACGCGGGCGCGAGCGACACGGCGCCGTTCACGATCTGCTGCAGCAGGTCGGACACCTCGACCGGGATGTTGTCGCTGAACGGGTAGTTGTAGGGCTCGCTGACCTCGCGCGAGAAGAACGGCTCCTTGGGCGTCACGGTCCACACCTTGAGCCACGGGTTGTCGGTGAACGGGTACTGGATGGTCTCGACGCGGCCGCTTTCGTCCAGGAAGTTGCTGAAC
The DNA here is from genome assembly GCA_947459855.1 of Planctomycetaceae bacterium. GTDB lineage: Bacteria > Planctomycetota > Phycisphaerae > Phycisphaerales > SM1A02 > UBA966. The sequence continues at coordinate 528 of CANHFL010000191.1, forward strand.
GTCTTGCCGGTGGAGCCCGAGCCCGGCGCGGCGAACAGGTCCGCCGCCGATTGGCTGCGGTAGCTCTCGCAGCGCAGGCGGCTGTTGGCGCCCACCTGCAGCGTGACCTCGATCAGGAACGCGCGGCCCAGGTGCACGCACAGCGCGCCCATCTCGGGGTCCGAGCGCTGGAACGTGCGCAGCGCGTAGGCCTGCAGCGAGGGGTCCCACACGACGGCGGTGGCCGAGCGCAGCAGGTTCGAGAGGCTGCCGAACGTGTGGCCCGGCAGCAGCTGCTCGCCGGCCGCGGGCACCGACGTGCCGTGGCCGTTCACGGTGAGCGCGCCGCCCAGGCTGAGCGCGCCGGGCGCGGGGCAGTTGGTGAGGCCGAGCCCCGCCGCCTGCAGCGCGGTGTGCAGCGAGAGCAGGTCGATGCCCGTCTGCGCCGTGACCGTGGGCGGCGTGGCGGCGGTGTCCACCGTGACCGCGGTGAGGTGCGCGGTCGTGTCGACCAGCAGCATCGGCGTCTCGCACGTGGCGTCGGGGTCGACGCCGATCGGCGACCAGTTGTGCGCCATGCCGCGCGCGCGGATGCGCCAGTTGTTGGCGTGCGCCCAGTTGGCGAGCGTGACGACGTCCTGCGGCGTGGCGGCGGTGGCGGTCCAGATCGCGTCGATCTGGATCTCGCCGGACCAGTTGCGGTAGGCCTGCTTGAAGACCGCGATGCCGGCGGGGAAGTTCGGCGGCTCGGGGCAGCCGGTGCTGCCGCCACCGGCGTGGGCCGACTGCTCGCCGGGCACGACGCGGAAGACGGGCACCCATGCGGCCGCGGCGCCGAGGGCGGCGGACGCGTGCAGGAAGCGGCGGCGGGAGGGGTCGTGTGGGGGGCGGGCGTGGTCCATGGGAACGAAAGCCGTGGGGTGGGCCCGTGTGCGCACGGGGTGTCGGGCGGGGTCAGCAAACATAGCCCGGGAACAGGCTTCCGCAACAGGGAAGTCAGGAGTCCGGGGCCTCCGTGGCCGCAGGAGCGTCCCTGAACATCCCATAGTCCCGCGCCATGGTCCGCCAGAAGTCCTTCGAGCAGCCATCCAGGTGCTTCGCAATTCCCGCCACGTCCTGGAGCGCCGCGGGGTTCGCATACCGCGCGCCGAACGCCGGCGGCGCGGTGCGCGTCTCGCCCGCGGTCGCAGCTGCGCGTGCGTTCATGCCCGCGTCCACACCACCGCGCCACGCCCCCACCCGCACCGCCGCCCGCGGCGTGATGTCCGTCACCGGATGCTTCACCCCGCCGACCACCGTGCCCCACACCGCGATCTCGCGGATCTTCATCGGATCACCCTCGAGCGGGCTGCGGTCCAGCACCGCGAAGTCCGCCAGCTTGCCGGTGCGGATGCTGCCGACACGGTCCTCGACGCCCAGCGTGTACGCGGCGTCGATGGTCACCATGCGCAGCGCCTGCATGGGCGTCACGCGCTCGGCGGGGCCAAGCACCTTGCCGCTGAAGCGGCCGATGCGGTTCACGGCGATCCAGATGCACTCGAGCGGGAACGGCGGTGCCACCGGCGTATCGGTGTGCATGGACGTCACCACGCCCGCGCCCACCAGCGTTCCCAGGCGCGCAGAGAGCTCCGCGCGGTCGGTGCCCAGGTACTTCACGTTCAGGTCCGCGCGGTTGTGCAGGTAGTAGGGGTTCACGCTCACGATGCCACTGAGCACCGCGAGGTCGCGCGCGTTCTCGGGGGTCGAGATGCCGCAGTGCTGCACCGTAAAGCGGTGGTCGAAGCGCGCCTTCGTCTCCTGCAGCCCGCGCAGCGCGGCGACGACCGCATCGACGCCCGCGTTGCCGTTGGTGTGCGTGTGCAGGTGGAAGCCGGTCTCCCACCACGGGCGGTACGTCTCGACCAGCCGGTCACGCCGCGTGATCCACAGGCTGGGCCGTCCGTCGGTGTAGCCGGGGTTCTCCACCGCCATCGCGAGCGGCAGGAACGCGTCGTCGGCGAAGAACTTCACGCCGCGGAAGATCATCCGGTCGTCGCTGGAGGCCTGCAGCGCGCGCATGCCGGCGATGTCCGGCGTGCCGTCGGGCGTGCGCGCGTAGTCGGCGTTCGTGATGGCCACGCAGCGCATGGGCACGCGCGGGTCGTGGAAGAACTGCCGGAAGAGCGCCGATTCCGCCTGCACTCCCTTCAGCTGGCCGAGCGCCATCTCGCTGGTGGTGGTGATGCCGTTTCGCCAGCCCAGGTCGACCAGGTACTGCATCACGCCCGGCAGCTGCGCGGGCGCGACGAGCGAGGCGATCAGCGGCCGCATGAACCACGTGGCCGCGAGCGTGCCGAGGAACTGCCCGTTCGGCTTCCCGTCGGCACCCAGCTGCACGCCGGTGATCTTCGCGGCCTCGTCGAGCCCGCCGTGCTTCGCCATCGCGGCGGTGTTGGCGTAGACGAAGTGCTCGGACGCGTCCCACACCACGACCGGGCGCTTCGGCTCGATCGCGTTGAGCCACGCGGCGTCCAGGTGCCGGCCCATCGCGATGACGTCGTAGCCCCAGAAGAGCGTGTAGCCGTCGCTTTCAGGAGTGGCGTCCAGGCGCGCGCGGATCGCGGCCTTCACCGCGTCCAGGTCCTTCACGCCGGGGAACGCCGGGCCGTACGGGTTCGGCATCGGCACGTTCGAGAGGCACGGCTGCGAGAGCGCGATCGCGCCGATCATCGGGTGGCCGTGCGCCTCGATGAAGCCGGGCACGAGCACCTTGTCCTTGAACGTCTCGTCGATGGTCACGGCGCCGACGGTGGGCGCGGTGGTCCACGGCTTCAGGTCGTCGAGCGTGCGCCCCACGGAGACGATGCGCCCGTCCTGCACGGCGACGCAGGTGGCTTCCGGCCAGCCCGGGTCGAGGGTGATGATCTGCCGCGCGACGAAGACGGTGAGCGGTGGCTTGGCGGCGGCGGCGGACGCGGCGGCCGGGGCCTGGGGGGCGGCGAGGGCGAGGGTGCAGGCGAGGAGCGGGAGCATGGGTGGGATGATCGCAGGTTGGGCGGCGGGGCGCGACTCTCACGCGTCGCCTTCGCGCGATGCCGCTACGCGCGATCGGACGAAATCCGTCACCTGTCCCTTGATCGCCTCGCCGCGGGCAACCCGCATCACGAACTCGTAGAGCTCGTCGTCCGAGACTTCGAGCGCCATGCCGTTGAGATCCAGGAACACCAACGCCGCAGCCGTCCCGGTCCGCTTGCTGCCGTCCACGAATGCGTGGTTGGAGGTGATGTGGAAGAGGTACGCCGCCGCCATTGAGGCGACGTCCTCGTGCAGGAACTGGCCGTCGAACGATGACTGCGGGGCAGCCACCGCCGATGCCAGCAGGCCCGCATCGCGGACGCCATCCGCGCCGCCGTAACGACGGATCTGGTCCTCGTGGATTGCGAGGACATCCTCGACCCCCAGGAACTCAACCCCCTGCATGGATCACTCCCCGAGTCGCTTGAGGGCCTTGCCATGCCGGGCGTTCACGCGCTCCAGCGAGTCCTTGACGCGGGATGCACGGCTGCCTTCGCGCACGGGGCGGATGGTCAGCGCGGAGCCGTCGGTCGAGAGTTCGAGCGGCTGC
>CANHFL010000192.1 GCA_947459855.1 Planctomycetaceae bacterium
CACGCCAGCGCGGCGGCGGCGCACGCGGGCGGCAGGGCCAATGCGGCGGCGGCGGGCGCGCCGAACTCCCAGCGCTCGGTCGCCAGGATGGCGGGGCCCAGCGGGCGGTTCGCGACCAGTCCGCCCTCGACCTCCGTCAGCTGCGTCGCCGGCGCGGTGGGCTGGCCTGCGGCACCGCTCGCTGCGCCGTTGGCGTTCACGATCTTCGAGAGGTCCATCTGCGCGGCCGGCGTCGCGGTGACCGCGATCGGCTTGCTGGCGGCGGTCCGGTACGACACGGACTTCGGATCGAAGAACGGGAAGGCGATCGGGGGGATCGTGAGCTGCCCGGCGCGCACCGGACGCACCGTGACGGTGAAGCGCTTGGTGCGCCCTTGCACGGTGCCGCTCAGTGCCTCGTTCGGCACGCGGAAGTCCTTGGTCAGCGCCTGCTCGCCGGCCAGAGCGGGCGGCTGAAGCGTGTCCATGTTCGATCCGCCCACGGTGCGGTCGGTGATCGCGATCGTCAGCGTGACCGGGTCGCCCACGGCCACCGTGGTGGGCAGCGCGGTCACGTCCATCGTGAAGTCGCCGACGGCACCCGCGTATCCCGTGGGCCGGCCCTGCTCGGGCGGCGCCTGCACGACCACGTCCTTCGCGGCGGCCGTCACCACCAGCGGGCGCGACTCGGTGAGCGCCAGTTCACGCTCGAAGAACACGTTCTGCACGACCCGGATCCCCAGTGGGTAGGTCATCTTGATGCGCACGTCGCCGATGTCCGCCGGTCCGGCCTTCGGTGGCCAGATCGTGCGCGTGACCTCGTACACGAACATCGTGCCGCCGGCACGTTGCTCCTGGAGCACCCGCGGCAGCTTCCCGCGCTGGAGCAGGCCCGCCAGCTCCTCGGCGAACGGCCCCCACTGGCTGTTCTTGACGTCGACCAGGCTCCACATCTGCTGCTCGTTCAGCTGGCCGGTCGTGCGGTCCTTGTAGGGCTTGATCGCGATGCGCAGCGTCAGCTCCAGCGGCTGGCCGACGTAGGGCCTGTTGGGTTCGCCCACGACCTCGGCGGAGAGCAGGTCGCCCGAGTCGGCCGTCGAGCGGACCTCGACGTTGAAGGGCCGGCTGCGCGACTCCTTGCCGTCGACCGTGATGACCATGGCGGGGACCGTCAGCGTGCCGGGCTTCTCGGGGGTGATCTCGACGACGTAGTCGACCGACGTCGAGTTCGTGATGCGGCCGTTCACGATCGAGGTCATCGACTGCCGGCCGCCCTCGCTCACGGAGACCGTCGCGCCGGGGATCTCGGGCGCGACCGGCGCGGAGAACTCCTTGGCGTCCGTCACGCGCACCAGCATGCGGAAGGGGAGCCCCGCGTAGGCCTCGCGGGTGGGCTGCTGGAACTGCACGTCGCCGGCCCATGCGCTGGGCGCAAGTGCCAGCAGGATGGCCAGCAGGAAGATGGCGGTCGTCGTTCGCATCGGGAGATCACCAGTCCTTGGCGGGCTTGCGCGGCGGCAGCTTCTGCTCCGCCTGCCTTTCCTGCATCGCGCGGCGCTGGCGCTCGCGGTCGCGCACGGACTGTAGCAGGCGGCTGGCCTCTTCCTTGGTCATCTCGCGCGGCTCGCCCTGGGGCTGGGCCTGCTGCTGGCCGTCCTCCTGCTTGGGGTCTTGCTGCTTGCCCTCGTCCTTGGGCTGCTGGGGCTCCTCCTGCTTGCCCTGGTCCTTCTTCTCGTCGGACTTCTGCTGGTCGCCCTGCTGCTGGTCCTTCTGCTCCTGCTTGTCGCCGGACGGCTGCTGCTGCTGCTGCTGGTCCTTCTGTTGCTGCTGCTTGTCCTGCGAACCCTCCTGCCGGTCCTGCTGCTGATCCTGCTTCTGCTGATCCTGCTTCTGCTGGTCCTGGGACTGCTGGTCCTTCGACTGCTGCTGGTCCTTGTCCTGGTCCTTCTTCGTGTCGTCCTTGTCCTGCTTCTTGTCCTGCTGCTGTTGCTGCTGCTTCTTCAGTTCCTCCAGCGCGCGGACCAGGCGCAGGCTCTGTTCGGCGTTCGCGCGCGCGGCGGCGTCGTCCGGGTTGGCGGTGGCCGCGTCCTTGAAGCCCTGGAAGCTCTGGCGCGCGTCCTTGATCGCCTGTTCCAGCGCCTTCTCGTCGACCGGAGCGGGCGCGGCCCGCTCCTGCTGGCCCTGCGCGGCGCGCTGCGATTCGACCATGCGCTGCGCGGCCTCGGCCTGCTCGCGGGTGCCCGCGTAGTAGCTGGCGGCGCGGTTGTACTGGCTGGACGCCGCCAGGCCGGCGTCGGCGCTGCCTTCCTTCGAAGCCGACTCCGCGGCCGCGGCGAACGCCTTCGCGGCGTCGGCGAACCGCCCCGCGCGGTAGAGCGCGACGCCCTGGTTGTAGCGCGCCGCGGCGGAGTCGGGCCGTGCGGCCAGCGCTTCGTCGTACCGCGCCACTGCGCCGGCCGTGTCACCCGCATCCAGCAGTCGACGCGCGTCGGCGATCGCCGCATCGAAGTCGACGGCCTTGGGATCCGGTGCCGGACGGTCCGTGCCGGGCGCGGGTGGCCGTGGCGCAGCCTCGGGCGCGGCCGGCTGGGGCATGGCCTGCTTCGGTGCCGCCGGTGCCTGCGCCGCCGCCAGCAGCAGCGCGTTCGCCGCCACGGCGATCATGTGCCGCCGCGCCTTCATGCGCCACGCTCCTTCCGCTCGGCCTTGCGGTCCGGGACCAGCGACCCTGCCAGCAGCAGCGCGAACGCCAGGCCCGCGAACCACTGGAAGCGCGGCGTTCGCCGCGTCACGGTGGCCGCGTCGAACTCCTGCCGCTCCAGCTCGCCGACGGTCTGCGCGTAGGCGCGCGCCATGTCCACCTGGCCCGTGCCGGCGGGGATGAACGCGCCGCCGCCGGCCAGCGCGGCTTCGCGCAGCGTCCGCTCGTCCATCTTGGACCACACCTCCTGGCCCTCGTGGACCAGGTACCGCACCCCTTGCGCGTTGCGCGACTCGGGGATGCGGCCGCCCTCGCGCGTGTCGCCGATGCCGACGGTGTAGACATGCACGCCGCGCTTCTCGAGCGCCTCCTTCGCGGCGGCGACCGGGTCGGCGCCCTGGCCGCCGCGGTTCGCGCCGGAGAGGTCCTCGCCGTCCGAAAGCACCACGATCGCGCGGCTGGCGCCCGCCTGCGGCGGGAAGCTGTCGGCCGCCAGCTGGATCGCGTTCGCCAGCGCCGTGCCGCCGCGCGCGCCGCCCAGCGGGCGCAGGTCCTGCAGTGCGGCGCGCATGGCGCCGTAGTTCAGCGTCAGCGGCACCTTCAGGGCGGCGGTTCCCGCGAACTCGATCAGCCCGACGCGGTCGCCGCCCAGGCTCTCGACCGTCTCCTCGACGAACTGCCGCGCGCGCATCAGGCGGTTGGGCGACGCGTCCTCGGCCAGCATCGAGCGGCTGACGTCGATCACGAAGAACACCTCGGCGCCGCGGCGGCGGACTTCCTCGACCTGCGCGCCCCAGCGCGGATCCATGACGGCCAGCACCAGCGCCCCCAGGCCCAGCAGCGCCAGCACCGCGCGCACGACCGGGCGCGCGAGCCCGGCACGCGGCGCGATCGAGGCCAGCAGCGGGGCGTCGGCGAACGACTCCATCGCGCGCGCCCGCCCGCGCAGGCGCACCGCCGCCAGCACGGCCAGCGCCAGCACCAGCCACAGCCAGTTCAGTGCGCCGGGGTTCGCGAACGTGAACTCCATCGGGTTCACGGCAGCGTCCTCCAGCGCGTCAGGCCCAGCGCGACGTCGGCCACCACCAGCACCAGCACGATCACCAGGAGCGGCGGGAAGCGCCGGCCGGCCACGTCGAACGGCTCGACCGCCAGGTCGCGGAACTGCAGGTACCGGCGCTGCTCGGTCGCGGTCTTCTCCAGTGCGTCGATCGTCTCGTAGATGCGCGCCAGGCTCTTCGAGTCGGTCGCGCGGAAGTACTGCCCGCCGGTCGCTGCCGCCATCTGCTTCAGCAGCTTCTCGTCGATCTTCACCGGCACCGGCACCAGCTGCGTGCCGCCGAAGGGCGTCTGCATCGGGTACGGCGCCTCGCCGATCGTTCCCATGCCGATCGCGTAGAGCGTGATGCCGTAGGTGC
>CANHFL010000193.1 GCA_947459855.1 Planctomycetaceae bacterium
CAGCGCCTCGACCATCGCGGCCACCGCCGAGAGGCCGACGTATTCGCCGCCCACCAGGATCGCGCCGTAGCCATGCACCGCCAGGCCGTGCATGGCCCACCGTTCCACGCGCTGCGCGACGCCGGCACCGGCACCCGCGCGACCGAATCGCGCGGCGCTCGCCAGGAAGCGCAGGTGCGGCCGCCGCTCGGGTGGCACGTTCATCGCGATGGCCGGCGTGTCACCGTGGCTGCGGTGGTTCGCCGCGATCAGGAGCGGCGCGGCGCCGCGCAGCATGCCGGCGCCGCCCTCGTCCAGGACGCGGATGTCCGCGCGCGACGCCACGCGAAGGCCGTGGTAGAGCAGCGCACCCGCCGCGCGCCACGCGTTCACGGCTTCCTCCCGGTGCTGCTCACGAACCGGAGCGTCACCTCGTTCGGCCCGGGGCGCAGCTCGAACACCGCCTTCTGCCACGCGGGCGGCGCGAACGGCGACGCGCCGCCGGAGACCGCCCACGGATCGATCGGGATGCCGAGCAGGCTGCGCCGGAACTGCCCGCACGCGGTCACGTCGTGGAACGCGCTCACGGCGCACGGCCCCGCAGGCAGGCCACGGAAGACGACGGGCGCACCGCTCTCGGCGATGGGCACGTTTCGCGCAGCCTTCCAGCGGCCGTCCTTCATGAATTCCTCGGCACTGCCCCACACCGCGACCGGCACGGAGCCCGTCCGCACCTGCGGGTCCAGGCCGTCCAGGAGCACGGTCATCGTGCACGGGCCCTCGGCCACGGGCGCTGCACCGGGCGCGGGCGCAGGCGCGGGCGACCGGCACGCCGCCGCCGCGCAGCCGGCCGCCACCGCGGCCGCGCGCAGCCACCCGTGGGTGCGGATCATCCGTCCACCCCCCGGCTTGCGAACGCCACGCCCGCCGCGGTGCACGCGGCCTGCAGCGGACCGGGCTCATGGGTCACCACCAGCACGCCTGCGCCACGCTGCGCCGCGGCAACGATCGCCGCCGCCAGGCGCGCCCGCCCATCGGCGTCCAGGCCGGCCTCGGGCTCGTCCAGGAGCAGCGCGGCCGGCGCCGGCGCGAACGCCGCCGCCAGCGCCACGCGCCGCGCCTGCCCCACCGACATGCGGTCGACCCGCGTCGCGCCCAGTTCCGCCACGCCGAACGCGTCCATCGCCGCCCGCACCGCGGCGTCGCGCCGTCCGGCGGGCCAGCCGCTCGCCTCCAGCGCGAACGCCACGTTCGCGCGCGCGTCCAGGCCCGCGATGAGGCCGCCGTGCTGCGGCAGGTACCCCACGGGCGCGAACGCGCGGTCGCACCACGCACGTCCGGACTGCGGCGGCCGTGCGCCGGCCAGCGTGCGCAGGAGCGTGGTCTTGCCCGCGCCGTTCGCGCCGACCAGCGCCACCACCTGGCCCGCGCCGACCTGCAGCGAGACGCGGTCCAGCACCGTGCGCGCGCCGAATCGCACGGAGACGTCCGTGGCGCGGACGACCGGGCGCCGCATGGGGATCGGTCCCTCCGCGGCGTCGGCCACCAGCACGAATCGCGGCCCGTTCCGCCACCGGCGCACGTCGCGCACGCGCAGGCCGGCGGCCTCGGCGAAGGCGCAGGCCTCGTCCATCGTGAAGCCGCGGCGCACGCTCAGCACGGCGTCGTGCCGCAGCGTCGGCGAGGCGCCGAGCGTCATGAGCCGCGCGCCGATCACGCCGAGCGGCTCGCGCAGCAGGTCGTTCCACACGACCAGCCGCCGCGCGACCGTGCCCATCTGGTGCAGCGCACGCACGACGTCGGCATCCGGCAGGTGGTGCAGGACGAGCGACGCGTGCGACACGTCGTGCGTGCGCGCCCCGACCGCACGGACCGCGTCCAGCAGGTCGGCCTGCGCGAACGCAAGCCCGGCCTCCCCGGCGGCGCGCGCCAGCGCCAGCACGGCATCGCTGCGGTCCGTGGCCAGCCAGGTCGGCCGCCAGCCGCGCCGGCGCGCCGTGCCCAGGAACGCTCGGCCGATCTCCGCGGTGCCGCCGCCGAAATCCACCACCGAGACATCCGCACCGGCACCCGGCCCCCACGCACGGTCCACCGCATCCGCCACCGCATCGCCCGCCGTGCACACCGCGTTCAGCCGCCGCAGGAATCGGAACTCGTCCGCCGCCATCCGGGGGTCCGGCTCGACGGCGTCCAGCAGCTCGGTGCCGGCGGCGCGGGAGGTGGGCGGGAAGGCCTGCATCGTGGGAGGGGCAAGGTACCCCGGGAATCGCCGCCGAAGCCCGGTGCCGGAGTCGGTCGCAGGTAGCCTGCTTCCCCATGCACCGACGCCCGATCCTTGCCGCCGTCGCCGTCGCCGCCGTGAGCCTGCTGGCCGCCTGCAGCAACCACCGGTACGTCGACCTCATGGCCGTCAGCAAGACCTGCGATGCCGAGGTCGACGGACTGATGGGCCGCTACGAGAAGTCCACGGACGAGGGCGAGCGCGGCATCTGGCGCGATCGCATCATCACCCTGCGGAAGAAGCAGCTGGTGATGATGCAGCGGATCGACGTCGAGACGATGCCCAAGGTCAAGACCGGGGAAGTGACCCGCGAGGCCGCCATGAAGGAGCGCGAGGCACTGATCGCCGACGCGCAGAGGCGATTCGACGAGGCAAGCGCGCTGAAGGTCGGCGTGAAGGCCCCGGCGCCCGCGCCGACACCCGCTGCGCCCGCGCCGGCCGCGCCCGCGCCGGCCCCCACGGTCCCCGCCACGAAGCCCTGACGCCGCCCGGGCCTAGACGATCAGCATCGCGTCACCGTAGCTGTAGAACCGGTAGCCCTCGCGCTGGGCCAGCACGTAGAGCTCCTTCAGCCGCGGCAGCCCCACCAGCGCACCGACCAGCGCCAGCAGCGTGCTGCGGGGCAGGTGGAAGTTCGTCAGCAGCGCATCGACCTGCCGGAACCGGTGTCCCGGTGCGATCAGGATGCGCGTGTCGCCGCCCCAGGGGCGCGACGTGTCCCATTCCTCGACCGGCGGCAGGCTCTCGAGCGCGCGCACCGTGGTGGTGCCCACCGCGACGATCCGCGCCCTGCCCGCCGCACGCGCGGGGGCCATGGCGCGCAGCCCCGCGAGCGTCGCCGCCGGCACCTCGAACCGCTCCTGGTGCATCGGATGCTCGCGCAGCGTCGCGGCGTCGACGGGCTTGAAGGTGCCGGCGCCCACGTGCAGCACGACGTCCGCGCGCCCCACGCCCATCGCACCCAGCTCCGCCAGCAGTGGCTGCGTCAGGTGCAGGCCCGCGGTGGGCGCGGCAACCGACCCGCGCGCGGCGGCGTCGGCGTAGACGGTCTCGTAGCGCTCGCGGTCATGATCGTCGTCGCCCTGCTCGTGGCGCGCCTCGCGGCCGGCCAGGATGTAGGGCGGCAGCGGCGTCCATCCGCTGCGCTCCAGCACGGCCTGCACGTCGGGGCTTCCGGCGGCGCCCGCCGCGGACTCCGCCGCGATCACGCGCACCGCCCACGCCTCGTCGTCGCGCCCGATCAGCTCGATGGCGTCGCGCGCGGGGCCGCCGTCGTGCGGCACCAACGCCAGGCGGTCGCCGGCGCGGAAGCGCTTCGACTGCCGGATCATCACGCGCCACGCACCGTCGGCGCGCGGTTCCAGGAAGAGCCCCTCGGTCGATCGGCCGTCGCCCGCGCGCTGCAGCACCACGCGGGCGCGCAGGACGCTCGTGCGGTTCACCGCCAGCACGTCGCCGGCACGGAACCACCGCGGCAGGTCGCGCACGCGCGCATGGGTCACCGTGCCGGCGGCACGGTCGACCACCATCAGCCGCGCGGACTCGCGCGGCTCGGCGGCCTCCGTGGCCACGCAGCGATCGTCGAACGGGTAGTCCAGTTCGTCGATCCGCAGGTCCAGTCCCTCTTCCGAAGTCATGGGGCACGCTCCATCCGCAACAGGCCCTTCAGCCCGCGGCCGTTGCGCCAAGCGCCCCACTCCATCCCGCGGCCGTTCGGCGGCTGCACCTCCAGGAGCCGCACGCCGAAACCGTCGCCGCAGGCAAGCACGCCGGACTCATCCACCATGCCCGTGTCGCGCGCGGGCACCAGCAGCCCGCAC
>CANHFL010000194.1 GCA_947459855.1 Planctomycetaceae bacterium
CCCGTCGTCGCTACCAGTTCTCGAAGCGCTGACGCGCATCGGGACTGCAGCCACGGCTGCCCCTCCGAAACCACCAACCACCCGCGCACCGCGCGGGTGGTTGTGCTTTTGTCAGTTCCCGCGAAGCGCCGCGTGAACGCGCGCCACCGCGGTGGGCGCCGAGACCCGCCACGCCGACGCCAGCTCGGCGTACGTCCGCGGCGCGTGGCCATCCAGGCCGAAGCGCGCCACGAGCGCGGCCTCCGCACCGAGGCCCTCGCCCGCGGGCACCCACTCCCACCACGGCACGCAGCGCGCCAGCACCAGGTCGATGCCGTCGTCGCCGGCCGGCGGCGGCGCGTACTCCGGCCCCGCGCGCGCGATCGCGCGTTCGACGCCCAGCGCGGCCACGCGCACGGGCCGCAGCTCGTCGCCGGGCGGCGCGGCGTGCGCGGCCACGGCGTCGATCGCACGCACGCACTCGGCGGCGGCGAATGCGGCCCACGCCGCGCGGGCACGCGGCGCAAGTTCGGCCCACGGGCGTCCCGCGCGCTGCACGCACGCCGCCAGCGCGGGCGGCAGCGCCGCCTGCACGATCGCTCGCTTCAGCCGGTGCGCCCATCGAAGGTCGCGCTCCACGTCATCCATCCAGGCCAGCCCCGGGCTGCGTGGCCGCGCAGCAAGCGCCCCGCGCGCGCGCCACGCAAGGAAGTGGTGCGCCACAAGCTGCGCGAACGCCGGGTCCGTGCCGCGCACGCGGCCAGCCGGCGCCGGCGCAAGCGCCTGTGCCCGAACCGCACCCACCGGCAGTCCGTGATGCACGCACGCCGGGCCCAGCACGCTGCGCTCCGCGCCCGGCAGCGCGAAGATCGGGAACTCCAGCACCGCGTACGGCGCCAACGCCGCCACCAGCGCATCCGCGCGCACCCGCAGGCCCGCGCGCTGCGCCGTGGCGGGGTCCACGCCGTGCGCGGCACCGGCCTCGGCAGGCGTCGCGCCGTCACGCAGCATGCGCTCGATCGCGGCACCCGCAGCCGCCCCCGCACGCACCGGTGCACGACGCGCCGTCCCGCGGCGGGCGGCCGCTTCCAGCGCGAGCAGCACCGATGCATCACCGGCCAGCGCCGTGCGCACCGCACGCACGCTGCGCCCGCACGCCGGTGCAAGCGACGTCGCCAGCGCGTGCAGGCTCCACGTGCGCGGCCCCGTGTCGGTCCCGAGCATGGCCAGCGCACGCACCACCAGGTCCTTGCGTGCCGCGGCATCGATCCGTCCCGTCCGCGCCGCACGCGCGGCACGCGCGGCGTTGCGCTCGCGGAACCGCGCCAGCGCATCGGGAAAGCACCCCACGTGCACGCGCCCGTCGGCCATCCGCACGTGGTGCAGCACCAATCCGTCGCGGCGGAAGCGCGCGACCGTCCGTTCGTCCACGCCCAGCTCGCCAGCCAGCGCGCGCACGCGCATCGCGCCGCCGCGGGCGGTTCCGTCCAGCGGCGCCGCGGCACTGGCGTGCAGGATGAAGGCCGCCAGGTCGGCGATCACGGCGCCGCCGGCAAGGACCTCGTCGTCGTCCGTCGCGTGCTCGGGCCGGTAGCGGGTCACGCGCGCGGTCACCTCGCTGGGGGCGTAGCCGTGCAGCGGGTCGACCTGCGCGATGAAGCGCTCGGCGTCGGCGATCATGCGCGCCTGCGCGGCCGCAGGCGCGAACCGCGTCTCCGCGCTCAGCCGCGCGATGGCCCGGGTGCGGAATCGTGGGGCGGGAGGCACCGCGCACCTCCCCTGCGATCAGGGCGCGTCGGGCGCCGCGCGCACCGCCATGCGCGGCGCGGACTGCTCCACGCGGCCGATCGGCTCGGCGGACTCGACGGCCACGCGCGGGATGCGCGGGTTCAGGCGGCAGAGCAGCTCGTACGGGCGGATGCCCGTGCGTTCGGCCACCGCGGGCAGGTAGTTGCGCGCGGTCGGGTCGGTGCCGTACAGCTCGATCTCGGCACCCAGTCCGCCGTTCGGGAAGCCGGCCAGCATCTGCTCCAGGCCGGTCAGGTCCACGCACAGCTGGTCCATGTTCACGGCGCCGATCACCGGCACCTCGGCCCAGCGCGTGCCGCCCGCGCCGTCCGGCGCGCCGACGCGCACCCAGCGCGTCGGCTCGGCCTGGTCGCGCGCGGCCTGCGGCGCCAGCGCGCTCAGCGTCGGGTAGCCGTCGGCGTAGCCCACGGGCACCAGGCCCACGGTCGAGTCACGCCGCGCGGTCCACTGCCATCCGTAGCCCACGCCCTCGCCGCGCGCGACGCGGCGCACGTGGATCAGGCTGCTGGCCCAGCGCACCGCGGGCCGGAAGCGCTCGATGCCGGGCAGGCGCTCGTCGCCCTCGGGGCCGTCGGTCGCGAAGCCCGTCCACGCCAGGCCCACGCGCACCATCGCGGCGTGCACGGTGCGCGTGCGCAGCGTCGCGTACGTGCTGGCCGAGTGGAACGTGCACTCGGGCGGGATCAGCGCGCGGTTCTGGTCGACGAAGAGCTCGAACGCACGCTGCTGCGCGGCGCAGCGCTGCGCGCTCGACTTCGCGTGCGAGAAGTGCGTCATCAGGCCCGCCAGGCGCAGCTCGGGGCTCGCGGCGATCGCCTGCAGGATCTTGGCAGCCTCGTCGGGCAGGCAGCCGCCGCGTCCCAGGCCCGTGTCGAGCTCCAGGTGCAGCGGGATGCGCACGCCGTGCTCGCGCGCGGCGTAGATCAGCTCGGCGACGTGATGCACGTCGTGCACCACCAGGTGCAGGCGGCCCGCGACCAGCATCGAGTGGATCGCGCCGCCGCGCTCCAGGTTGCGCACGGCCTGCAGCACCAGGATGGGTACCTGCATTCCCTCCAGCTGCTCGGCCTGTGCAGGGCTGTAGACGGTCAGCATCGAGGCACCGGCCTGGACAAGTCGGCGCGCCACGCGCACCGCGCCCAGCCCGTATGCATCGGCCTTCACGACGGCGTTGATCTCGCAGGCAGGGCCGACCAACCCCCGCAGGACCGCCAGGTTGTGGGCGATCGCGTCGAAATCGATGGAGATGACGCTGTTGTCGGTCATGCGGGCGGCATCCATGCCTTCCGCCTGTTAGGATCGGCTCGCGCGGCACCGTACCATAAAAGCCGCTGCTCGCCGGACTTGGCCCGATGGCCAAACCAAAGTGCGGGCGACCGACGACCGAAAGACGACACCCCGGAATGGCCAGCCACGAGACGTTCGATACCTCCAAGACCTTCGCCGACCTCGGCCTGCCCGCCGACGTGCTCGCAGGCGTCACCGCCGCGGGGTTCCAGCACCCGACCAAGATCCAGGCCGCCCTCATCCCGGTGGCCATGACCGGCAAGGACGTCCTGGGCCAGGCCAAGACCGGCACCGGCAAGACCGCGTCCTTCGCGCTCCCCATCCTGGCCCGCGTCAAGCCCGGCGACCACTTCGCCGCGCTCGTCCTGGTCCCCACCCGCGAGCTGGCCATCCAGGTCTGCCGCGAGATCAAGGAACTGGGCGGCGGCACCACGCTGGAGGCCATCCCGGTCTACGGCGGCAAGCCGATCAACACCCAGGCCAAGCAGCTGGAGAAGCGCCCGGCGATCGTGGTCGGCACCCCCGGCCGCGTCATGGACATGCACGGCCGCGGCTACCTGCCCTACGACGGCGTCAAGATCGCCGTCCTGGACGAGGTCGACCGGATGCTGGACATCGGCTTCCGGGACGACATCCGCCGCATCCTGGGCGCCATGCGCCAGGGCCCCCAGACCATCTTCGTGAGCGCGACGATCAGCCCCGACATCGAGAAGCTGGCGCGTTCCTACATGCGGAACCCCGAGAAGATCGTCACCACCGAGAAGAGCCTGACGGTGGCGGCGGTCGACCAGAGCTGGCTGACGGTCGAGCCCTGGGACAAGAAGCGCCTGCTCCTGCACCTGCTGCAGCACGAGGAACCGGGCCTGACGGTCGTGTTCTGCCGCATGAAGAAGACGGTCGACCAGGTGGCCGACTACCTCTCGAAGCACGGCATCGACGCCCACCCGATGCACGGCGACATGTACCAGACCAAGCGCGACAAGGTCATGGACCAGCTGCG
>CANHFL010000195.1 GCA_947459855.1 Planctomycetaceae bacterium
AAGTAGCAGTCGCGGATGATGCGGCTGCCGCCGTGGTGGCTGCCGTGCGGGTGCGGCACGGGATGCGCGTCCAGCCCCAGCACGCGCACGCCCCGCTGGGCCAGGTGCATGCACGCTGCGGCGCCCATGGAGCCGCAGCCGATGACGGCGACCGAAAGCCGATCCTGCCACACACCTTCCATTTTCGGCCGAAACCGCAGGGCGGACGTGGAAATTGCCACACGTCTGGCAGGATGATCTTTCCGCCTCCCGCCGTACGATGCGACCATGCGCGCCACCCGCCGCCCCGCGTCGATCCTGCTCGCGTCCACCGTCGTCGGAATCGCCGCGCTGGCGTTCGCCGCGCCACCCGCGGGCAACGGGTCGGGTACCGGCACGGGCAAGCCGCCGACGCCGGGTACGCCCGCCGGTGCACCGAAGCAGGCCGGTACCGCGGCAAGCGCGACACCCGCCGCGCCGGTGCCGCCGAAGCGCACGAAGCACGCCCGCCGCGGCCAGGTCACGCGCCAGGCACCGCGCGTGATCGCGCCCGTCGCGCCGCCGCCGGCACCCGCGCCCGAAGCACCCGCCGGGGACGCGCCTTCCGCTTCCCCCGCCGGCGCCGCTCCCGCGCCGAATGTGCCCATTGCACCGGTCCCCGCGCCCGAGGCCCCCGCCGCACCGGAGCTCACGCCGCTCGAGCTCGCGCTGGCCATCCCCGAAAACGCCGAGTTCCGCGCGTGGTACGAGGCGTCGCTGCAGATCCCCGCGCCGCGCCCCAACTACGTGCGCCTGCCCTTCAACGAGTGGCAGGACGACGACGACTGCGTCGTGCACTTCGAGGGCAACACGAAGGTGCTGCGCGCCGGCTGCACGCCGCGCACGCTCACCCTCCGTGCCGCCGCCGACCGCGCGTGGGGCCAGGCCGTCGAGGCCGCGTTCGGCTTCCCGCCCGAGGCCGTGCAGCGCGTGGCCTGCCGCGAGGCCGACGGCAGCTGCGCCGCGGTCGAAACCGCGATGCGCCAGACCCTTGCCGCGCACGGCATCGCCGCCACCGAGGCGCTCCTGATGCCCGACTACCAGTGGCTGATGGACCGCAGCGCGCCGCAGCTGCGCGACGTCGCGAACGACATCATCGACGCCACCTACGGCCCCACCGCCAACGCCACGCGCCGCCAAGTGGTGGACGCGCTGACCAGCTACGTCCAGAACGCCGTGCCCTACCGCACCGTGAAGGACGGCCAGACGGACGCCATCCGCGACGGCAAGGTCCGCTGCGGCCTGCGCACGCCGGTCCAGACGCTCTTCGACGGCGGCGACTGCGACAGCAAGAGCCTGCTGCTGGCCGCGCTGATCCGCAGCGTCGATGCGCGCATGCCGCTCGCCCTCGTCCACTGCATGCACGGCGACACGCCGCACATGATCCTGGCCGTCGGCTGCGAACGCGCCAAGGGCGAGGACGCCATCACTGTCGAAGGCACGGAACTGGTGCTGGTCGAGAGCACCTCCGACTGGGGCGTCGGGCACGTCGGGACGTCGGTGGACCTGACGGATTCCGAGGCGGTGGGGGTGCGGTGAAGCGCAGGCTTCGATTCGGGCAAAGAGGCCGTCAGCGGATCGTCAATCGAACCCCCACGCAACGAACCGTAACGCTAGGCGGCACCAGACTCTCTGCCGATGCCTTGGGGAGGCACGACGGCAACGCACCGACAAACTCCTGAGCGCTCTTCCAGAATGACTGAAGTGCCTTGGGCTGGGCAGTACCCGCCGAGTCGAGCTTCTTGAACGCGGAGAGCAGCTTCTCGAGGCATGCCGTCACCTGGGAAGCGCCCTTCTCATCGCCCCATGGCAGTGGTACCCCGGGAGTCTTCTTCGCCGCATCCTTAGCACGCCTCCACGCGGTGTTCATCGCATCCATGTGAGACTTCAGCGACTTCTTGGCGCTCTGACTGGCAGGACGTACCTCCTTGTTGTAGAGGGAGTAGCACCTCCAGTTCGGGTCGTTCCTGGCGCCGTCCCACGCCTTGTGAAGCACCTCTTCTTCCAGATTCAAAGTGACGGCGGAAGGGAACTCCGAGTAGAGCGCCGCGAGGTGGGCTCGGAGCTCTTCAAAGCTCTCGCTGAGTTGCCTTTGCGGTCCAGTTCCCTGCGAGGATTGCCCGGGCGGGGCAGCCGCAATGAGCAGGCCTGCGAACAGAACCACCAAGATCAACCGAATGACCGCGGCCGGATTCCCAGAAGACATGCGAGCTCCTTGGCAATAGCGGATGGAAGGGTTCGTTTGTTCAGACCCTCGACTCCAAGAATGCTACCGTTCGGAAGCGGCGAACGCGATGATGAGGAGGCGACGCATTCCGGCCACATGCTTGAAACGGGATGCAACCCCGATGGCCTTCGATCGCCGAGCTGCTTGCCGCACTGAGCGTCCCATCACACCACCACCACCCCCCGTGGACACGCGATCCCCGCCGCGATCCCCGGCTCGCGCGCCTGCTTCACGCGCACCTGCGGCACGCCGGCGGCACCCAGCGCCGCACGCACGCGCACGGGGTCCGGGTGCAAGACCTCGAGCCACGAGAGCCGGCAACCCGAGGGCGCCGCGCGCGAGGGGTGCTCCGCGCCCGACCATTCGATGAGCCACGGCGCCGCGCCACCCAGGAGCGGCCGGTCCGGCACCGCCAGGCGCCAGCGCAGTTCCGTGCCGTCGGGGCGCGTGCGCGAACCCTCGCGGGTGGCGCCGCACTCGACGCCCGCCGCGCGCATGGCGCTGCACGCCGCCTCGAGCCCACCCGGCGCCACCCGCACCATCCACGCGGTGAGACGCGGGGCGGCGTCCAGCGCGCCCGCCGCACCGAACGCCCCCAGCCCGAACGGCCCGACCCCCGCGCGCGGCTCCGGCGCCGCTGGGTCCGGCGCCAGCAGCTCCAGGTAGCACCCCTCGCCCAACGAGAGCAACGCGTTGTGCGTCCCCCACTGCGGATGGCGCCCGCCGATCGCGGGCCGCACGCCGAGCGTGCGCTCCGCCCATGCGATGCCCGACTCCAGCGTGGCGCAGGCCAGCACCAGGTGGTCGATCGCGGCGGAGGGCCGGGTGGCTCCCCCGCTCACTTCTTGGCGTAGTCGAACACGCCGCGGCCGCTCTTGTCGCCCAGGCGGCCGGCCTGCACCAGCTGGCGAAGCAGCGGGCACGGGAAGAACTTCTGGTCGCCCAGCTCGCGGTAGAGCACCATCATGATGTCGTGGCAGACGTCCAGGCCGATGAAGTCGGCCAAGCGCAGCGGGCCCATCGGGAAGTTGCAGCCCAGCTTCATGATCTGGTCGATGTCCTCGGGCTTCGCGACGCCCTCCATCCAGGCATGGAAGGCCTCGTTGATCATCGGCATGAGCACGCGGTTCGAGACGAAGCCGGCGCGGTCGTTGGCGGGGACGGGCGTCTTGCCCATCGCGATCGACAGGTCGATCGTGGCCTGCGTGGTGGCGTCGCTGGTGGCCAGGCCCTTGATGACCTCGACCAGCGCCATCACCGGAACCGGGTTGAAGAAGTGCATGCCGATCACGCGGTGCGCGTCGGGGCCGACGGCGGCGGCGATGTCGGTGATGCTGATGCTGCTGGTGTTGGTGGCCAGCACCGCGTGCGTGGGGAACGTGGCCGCCATCTCCTTGAAGATCTTCTTCTTGAGCTCGACGTTCTCCGTCGCGGCCTCGACCACCCAATCGGCGGCCTTCGCGTCGGCCATCGACTGCACGTAGCAGATGCGCTTGGCTGCGGCGTCCGCGTCGCCCTGGCTCATCTTGCCCTTCTCGACGGCGCGCGCGAGGGTCTTGGCGTGGTAGGCCTTCGCCTTCTCCAGCTGCGCGGCGCTGACGTCCACCTGGATGGCGGCGATGCCCGACTGCGCGGCGGTGAGGGAGATGCCGGAACCCATGGTGCCGGCGCCGATGACGGCGATCGTCTTGACGGGATTGCTCATGAGGGCGCAAATCGTACGGGGCCGACCGAGCGGCCGCCCGGGGCCAGTAACCGCGCGCAATCCCCGGGAAAGCCATTGCGCCGCTCCCCTTCCCGCGGC
>CANHFL010000196.1 GCA_947459855.1 Planctomycetaceae bacterium
GGAGGGCCTGCGCGCGCTGGTCCGCCGCCACGTGGCGCTCTCGGACCGGTTCCGCGCGCACGTCGCGGCGGACGACCGATTCGAGCTGGTCGCGCCCACGCCGTGGACGCTCACCTGCTTCCGCCCGCGCGGCGCGTCCGACGATGAGAGCGCCGCGCTGCTCGAGCGCGTCAACGCCACCGGCCGCGTCTTCCTGAGCCATACGCGCCTGGACGGCCGGCACGTGATCCGCTTCTCGGTGGGCGCGCCCGGCGTCGAGGAACGCCACGTGGACGCCGCGTGGGAGCTCATCCGCTCCGAACGGTGAGCAGCACGACCTCGGGCGCGCAGTGCACGCGCATCGGGAACCACGCACCCGCGCCGACGCTCACGAAGAGCGCGCTCGGTCCCTGGTGGTACGTCCCTGCGCTCAGCCGATGCGCGAACGAGAGGTTCGCGCGCGGCCGGCCCTTCAGCGCCACCTGCCCGCCGTGCGTGTGCCCGCTCAGCGTCAGCGGCACGCCGCGCGCGGCGGCGGCCCGGAACGCCTTCGGATTGTGCGCAAGCAGCAGGTGCGGCACCTCGGGGAGCGCATCGACCGCGGCCGACTGCGCGCCGACCGTCCGCCCCCAGTCGACCCCGCCGACGCGCAGCGGCGACCGCGCGTGGCCGGTCTCGACCACCCGCCCGTGCAGCACCTGCATCCCGCTGCGGCCCGCCAGCGCCGCCAGCGCGCGGCCGTCGTCCAGGTGGTCGTGGTTCCCCAGCACCAGGTAGTGGCCCCAGCGGGCCTCCACCGCGGCCATCGCCCGCAGCAGCGCGCCGGCGCCGTCGAGCTCCAGGTCCACCACGTCGCCGGTGCAGGCCAGGATGTCCGGCCGCAGCGCCGCCACGCGCTCCACCGCGTCGATCGCGCGCGCCGCGGGCATCAGGTGCCCCAGGTGGAAGTCCGTCACGTGCGCGATGCGCAGCCCGTCGTACTCGCGCGGCCAGGCCGCGGAGCGCACCTCGACCGTGCGCGCCACGATCGGCTGCGCGTGGTGACGACGCCCCAGCACCCCCAGCGTCAGCGTGTCCGCCACGCGCGTGAGCACCGCGTGCCGCAGCTTCGCGCGCAGGAATCCGTTGCCGCGCCTGCGTTGCGAGGGGTGCGGGACGTCGTCGTGGTGCCGCGGCGCGTCGTCCATCGCTCGCCTCAGAACTTCAGCGTCAGCCCACCGAAGAGGCCGCGCAGGCCGCCGTCGACGTCGGAAGGGCCGGACTGCAGGTTGAAGTCGAACAGCCGGTATCCCAGCTCGATGCCGAAGTTCTGCGTGAACATCATGCAGACGCCGGCGCGGATCATCCACAGGATGTCGGCGTCGGGGATCGACGGCCCGATGCCGACGTCCGCGTAGAGCCGGACGTCCTGCACCAGCGGCACGCGCCCGTCGAAGCCCATCCACAGGTCAAGCCCCACGCCGCCGTAGACGCAGCCGACGAACTTGTCGAAGCTGGAGGTGCTGCCGGTCGTCACGTCGGTCAGCTGCTGCCGGTAGTCGAAGCACATCGCGCCGCCGATCACCAGCACCTGCGCGTCGAAGCGCGGGCGGCCGTTCGCACCCAGGACCGAGGTCGCGCGATCGCGGTTCGCGCCCGCGCCGTCCCACGGCAGCGGCCGGTCGGCGAACGGGCGCCACAGAACGTAGCCGGCCTCGACGCCCACCATCCACGCGCTGTAGGTGCCAGAGATGGTGTCGCCGGCGGTGATCACGGTGCTCCCGAACGTGCCGCCCACGCCGGCTCGCTCGGTGCTGCCGGCGGAAGACTGGAAGCCGATCATCCCCACGCGCCAACGGTCCAGCCAGACGGCGATTTCCCCGGCAAACGCGGGAACGCTGTCGTCGACCGCCAGGTCGTGGTTCAGCTCGAACTTCGTCCCGCCCGCACCGACCTTCGCGGTGCCGGTCAGGCGTGGCACCCATGCGTCCAGGTCGATCGTCACGTACGGGCGCTGCTGGAAGTCCAGGAACGGGGCCGCGGGTGCGACGGTCGCCGGCGCAGCGGCACCGGGGGCGGGCATCGGCACGGCCTGCGGCGCCGCCGCCGGGGCATTTCCCGCCGCCTGGAGGGGATCGAAGGCGAGGATGCATGCGACAATGCCGGGGACGACCATGTCGGAAGCGTACCCCGCACCCGGTTCACCGCCTCCTCCGCCGCGCCGCGTCCCGCCGCCGCCGGGCGCGCTGCTGCTTGGACACGGCGCGTGGGTGCGCCCGCAGGACCTGGACTGGTCGTTCACCACGGCGCGCGGGCCCGGCGGCCAGCACGTCAACAAGGCCAGCACCGCCGCGGTGCTGCGCGTCGCGATCGCCGAACTGGGCGGCCTGGACGACGCGGCGCGCGAGCGCCTGCTGGCGATGGCGGGTGCCGCGCTCGTCGGCGGCGACTCGCTGCTCTTCCGCTGCGACCTGCACCGCAGCCAGCTGATGAACCGCGAGGCCTGCGAGGCGCGCCTCAAGGTGCTCGTCTCGGGCGCGGCGATCCGCCCCAAGGTGCGCAAGAAGACCAAGCCGACCTGGGGCAGCGTGCAGCGCCGGCTGGAAGGCAAGAAGCGCGACGCCGACAAGAAACGTGCACGCAACTGGAAGGGCGACTGAGGCGAGGCCCCGTGACGGCCGGGGTCCCGGCCCGACGCCCCGCACCGACCGGAAAGCGCACGACCCCCGGCCGAAGCCGGGGGTCGTGGACATTCAGGCGCGGGCGGGCTCCCGCCCGCGATTGCCTCAGACCGTCAAGGGCATGGCCCCCACGCACCGAGCATCAGACCCAGATCGGCACCGTTCACCACGCCATCCTGGTTGATGTCGCCGAGGCATGGGGTTCCGCCACATGGACCCCAGTTTCCGAGAAGAAGACCGAGGTCGGCGCCATTCACCTGACCGTCCTGGTTGAGATCCGCCGGGCAGGCTGGCGGCGGAGTCGGGCCTCCGACCTGGAGCGTACCGCTCGCCGCCCCCGAGCCGGTGTTGTAGGAGCCAAGCACGATGTAGTACGTCACTCCTGCGGTCAGGTTGCCAGCCAAGGGAAGGCCGGTGTTGGTCGCATCGAGACGACTGGACCATGCCTCGGTGCCCGACGAGCCGCAGCCCGAGGTGCATGCACATGCATCGTCGTTGTAGGCCAGGGCCTGGAAGGCCGCGGCGGCCGATGACGGGCATGCGGTGCCAAGGGCCATCTTCGTGTCATTCACCGAGCCGCACACGCTGAAGGAGTACGCACCCGTGACCGCAGGCACGAACTTGTACCAACGCGCGAACGCGATGACTTCGGGATTGGCGGCGCCGGTGGCCACCGAGGCGCCCGGGAGCGACGTCGAGTTGGCGAACTGATTCGCCCCGAAAGAGAGGACGGACGCGGAATCGCAGGGCGAAGGGCCGTCCACGTCGACGCGCACGGCGGCAGGCACGGCCTCCGCCGCGGAATCAAGGCCCACCACCACGTAGTAGGTGACGCCCTCGACAAGGGAGACCGACAGCGAGGAAGCCCGACCATCGAAGCCGCAGCTGTCGTCTGCGCACGCGAGCACGGCCGCGTCAGGCGAGCAGCCAGCAAGCACCCCGAGACGTGTGCCCACCAGGCTCGTGGCGGTCTGCGTCTCGCAAGTGCTGAAACTGAAGAGCCCGGTGCTGGGGGCGACGAACTTGTAGAAATTGGCCTTGAAGCCGGTACCGCATGAACCGAGAGTGCGATCGGCGGCGGTCGAGATGAACGGCAGGTTCGCATTGGCCCCGAAGGTCAGCGTGGCGATCGGAGCGCATGGATCGTACGGGGGCGGCGCCGAGGGATCCACGCCGACCAGGGTGATCGAACCGGTCCACGTGCCGGAGGTGCCTGCCGCGCCGTAGCCGTTTCCGAACCAAATCGAGGGGTCGGCACTCGATCCCGTGAAGACGAGCGGAGTCGTCAGCGTGACGGTGCCGTTCACCGCCGTGCCCGGGACATCCGATCCACCATTGGGCCAGTAGTACCGCTGCGCGGCGTTGAGGTTCGAGAAGCCGCCCGCCTGCATGAGCCCAC
>CANHFL010000197.1 GCA_947459855.1 Planctomycetaceae bacterium
GGTCACCAGCAGCACGCCCAGCATGGGCACGGACGCGTAGAGCGTGATGACGAACGGCTTCACGGGCTTGCCGGGCTCCTCGAAGAGCCACGTGAGCCCCAGCAGCAGGAACATCGCCACCATCAGCGGCAGGCAGCTGGATTGCACGCGCGCCATCGTGCGCCGGCCGTGCTCGCGCAGGCGGTGGTGCCAGCGCTTGTGGCCGTGCTGGGGCGCGTGGCCGTGCACGTGGGGCTCGCCCTGGACGTGATGCTCGTGCGCGCCCTGCTCCATGACCGCAGTCTATGCACGCGGCCGGGGCTGCGAGCCGCGCCGCGTCACTGCCCCGTCTGCACCACGGGTTGCGCGCCGCGCTCGCTCACCAGCACGACCAGCAGGTTGGTGACCATCTCCGCCTTCTGCTCCGGCGTGAAGTCCGCCAGGCGCTTCTCGTGGATCGACTGCATGGCCAGTTCCACCATGCCCACGGCACCCTCGACGATCTTCTGGCGCGCGGCCACCACCGCCGTGGCCTGCTGGCGCTGCAGCATGGCCGCCGCGATCTCGGGCGCGTAGCTCAGGCTGGAGATCCGGCTTTCCAGCACCTCCACGCCGGCGCCTCCCAGGCGGCCGTCCAGCTCGTCCTTCAGCTTGGCGCCGATCAGGTCGGTGCTGCCGCGAAGGCTGGTGCCGCCCGGCTCGGGCGAGTCGTAGTGGTAGTGGCTGGCAAGGTTCCGCAGCGCGGCCTCGCTCTGGATCTCGACGTAGCGCTCGTAGTCGTCCACGGCGAAGAGCGCCTCGGCGGTGTCGACCACGCGCCAGACGACGACCGCGGCGATCTCGACGGGGTTGCCGTCCAGGTCGTTCACCTTGATCGGGTGGCGCGTGCGCGTGCCCTCGTGGAGCACCTTGCCCTGCGCATCGACGACCGGGCCGCTGGTGTGCGAGCCCGTCTCGAACGTGCGGACGCGCAGCGAGACGCGGCGCTTGATCGTGAACGGGTTGGTCCAGTGGAAGCCGATGCGGCGCACGGTGCCGCGGTAGTGGCCGAACAGGACGAGCACGCGCCCCTCGTTCGGGTTGACGACGAAGAAGCCGGCCGAGCAGGCCAGCGTGGACACGGCGACCAGCACAGCGGCGACGATCGCGCCGGGCGCCTCGGTCCGCACGCCGTGGATGAAGACGCCCAACGCCAGCAGCAGGCCGCCGATCCAGGCCGGCAGCATGAGCCAGCCGGAGAATGGCCGGAAACCGGACTCTCGGAAGGCTCCGTCGGCCAGGCGCGGGGACTGCGGGGAGGCGTTCGGGACGGTCGATCCGGTGTTCATCTGGATGCTCCTTGGCGCATGATATCCGGCGGATTCTCGGAAATTCACCCCGGAAGTGCCTTGCCGACAGTACTGTAGCAAGTATAGTACTGGACCGATGGCAGGCGACCTCTCCGAGAAGCTTCAGCGCGACCTCAGCGTCGGCACCGCGTGGCTCGTGGTGCTGGCGGCGGTGGCGCGCGCCGAGGAGCCGATCCACGGTTACGAGATCGCACGCCAGCTCGCGGACGAGGCGCCCGAGGGCATCACGTTCAAGCAGGGCACGCTCTACCCGATGCTGCGCTCGATGGAGGCCGACGGACTGCTGCGCAGCACGCTGGTGCCGTCCACCGAGGGCCCGGCCCGCAAGTGCTTCGTGCTGACCGCCGAAGGCAAGCGCGTGCTGGCCGCATGGACCGACACGTGGCGCCGCACCGGCCGATGGGTGAACCGCATCCTTGGAGGCATCGATGGACTCCGTTGACCCGATCCGCGCGTACCTGCTTCGCCTGGAGGCGGCGATGGCCGGGCATGACGCCGCGCTGGTGCACGACGCCGTGCTGGACGCCGACGCCCACCTGCGCGCCGCGGTACGCGCGGGCGCTTCGCCCGAGCGTGCCGTCGAGGAGTACGGCACGCCCGACGAAGTGGCGCGTGCCTACGTCGAAGCCGAGAGCGGGCCGCGCGGGTGGCGCGATGTGCCGGCGCCCGCGCGCGCCTCGGCCTCCGGTACCGACGCCGGTTCCACGCCCGGGCCGACGGAAGCAGCCGCCGGCGCGCCGGCACCCGCCCCCGCCGCGCGCGGCCTCCGCGGCATCCCCGTGATCGGCATCTGGTTCGACATCCGCGCCTGGGGCGCAATCGCCTACTTCGGAGCCGTCGGCTTCGCGCTCTCGTTGGCCTACTTCGTCTGGGTGATCTCGCTCGGCTCGCTCGCGCTCGGCCTGCTGCCGCTCGTGATCGGCCCACCGCTGCTGGTGCTCCTGCTCGGCTCCGCGCGCGCCATTTGCCTCTTCGAGGGCAAGGTCGTCGAGTTCTTCCTGCGCGTGCGCATGCCGAGGCGCGTGCAGCCCGTCGCGGGGACCGGAAACGGGGAGATCGGCTTCTGGGCGCGCATCGGCTGCTGGCTGCGCGACATCCGCAGCTGGATGTCGCTGGGCTACCTGCTGGGGAACTTCCCCGTGGCGCTGGTGGCGTTCGTCGTGATCGTGGCGCTCGCATCCGTGGGCGTGGCGCTGGTGCTCGTCCCGATCGGATCGCTGCTCCACATGCCCGTCATCGCCGACTTCGACGGCGACATGCGGATCTCGATGCTTGGCCAGGAACTCACGCCCGACTCCGAAGGCCGGGTATTCATCCCCATCATCCCTGCGCTGGTCGTCGGCCTCGTCGGCTTCGCGATCCTCACCGGCACGCTCTGGATCGCGCGCGGCCTGGGCGTGGTCTACGGCTACGCCGTGCAGGCCATCCAGGTTGCCCGCCCGCAACCGCTCCGAACCATGCCCGCCGCAGCGACGTCCCCGAACGATCCCCCCGTCATCGCACCCCGCTGAGAACCACCCATGCACACCATCCTGCGCATCGCCGCCCTGCTCGCACTCCTCGCCGCCGCTCCCGTGTCCGGGTGCATCATCATCAACGAATCGGGCACGAGCTCGTCGTGGCCGCAGGAGCGCGCCCTCGTCACCCGCACCGGAAGCGCGGCCGACGCGAAGTCGGTTGCCGTCGAGAACCGAAACGGACGCGTCACCGTCACGCGCGATGCGTCCGCCACGGCACTGGCCGTCACCGCCGAGATCCGCTGCGCCGGCCGCACCGCCGACGAGGCGCAGCAGCGCGCCGACGCTACGACGCTGGAGGTCGCGCGTGCGGGCGACGGCCTGGTCCGCGTGCGCGTGAAGTTCGCGCCGGTGCCGGACGGCGTGGGCAGCTGGGGCAACGACTCCGCGCACGTCGACGTGAAGGCGCCGCAGCTGGCGGGCATCGAAGTGGTCTCGAGCAACGGCGCGATCCAGGTCGAGGGCGGATTCACCGGCCCCGCGCGCCTGCGCACGTCGAACGGCGGCATCCGCGTGAAGGACCACGCGGGCCCCGTGCAGGCCGACACGTCGAACGGCGCGATCGAGGCGTCCGGAATCGGCACGCCAGCGCAATTGGAGACCTCGAACGGCAGCGTCGACGTCGCGGTGGCCGATGGTCAGGCCGGGAACGTCGAGGTCCGCACGTCGAACGGCAGCGTCAAGCTCGCGCTGCCCTCCTCGTGGCAGGGCCGCGCGGACGCCACGACCAGCAACGGCCGCGTCTCGATGGACGGCGGCGGCCGTGCGCAGAGGCTGAGCGCCGAGCGCAACCAGGGCTCGATGGACGTCGGCGACGGCGGCAAGGCGACGGCCACCGTCCGCAGCTCGAACGGCAGCGTGACCGTGCGAGCCGCGCCGGCACCCGCGGCGTCCACCCCCGCCACGCCGACCATGCCCGCATCCCCCGCCACCACCAAGTAAGGAACCACATGCTCCAGATCCGCGACCTCGTCAAGATCTACCCCGGCCCCGTCAGCGCACTGAAGGGCGTCTCGCTCGACATCCCGCCGGGACTCTTCGGCCTGCTGGGCCCGAACGGCGCCGGCAAGAGCACGCTGATGAACATCCTGAGCGGCCTGCTCGAGCCCACCGGCGGCACCGTCACGCTGGACGGCACCGACATCGTGAAGGACCCCCGCGCCGTGTGGAGGCAGCTGGGATA
>CANHFL010000198.1 GCA_947459855.1 Planctomycetaceae bacterium
GCCGGATGCCCGATGGCCGTCGCGACCAGCGGCGCGGGCTTCCGGTCCAGTGCGCGCAGCCGGTTGCCGTTCGAGTGCCCGGCCATGTCCAGCACGACGTCGATGTGCCGCTCGCGGATCGCGCGGTCCAGCACCTCGTCGCTCATCGTGGACGCGTCGACCCACTCCGGGATGAGCCCGCGGAACTCGCGCGCCATCGCGTCATCGCCGGATGCGCGGATCGTCGCGAACGCCACGAGCGTCCACCCCGGCTGCACGTGCCGCACGAACGCCTGCGCGAAGAACCCCACCGAGTGCGTGCGCAGGTCCGGCGTCAGCAGGCCCAGCCGCAGCGGCCGCTCCGGGTCGCGGTCGAACGCACCGAACGCAGGCACGCGGCCGATGCACCGCGCGTAGCCGGCCACCGCGTCGTCGAACGCCGCATCCGGCGCCGACGCATAGTTCATGACCTGCAGCAGGCGCGCGCGGATCTCGGCGTCCGCCGGGTGCCGCTCGATCAGCCGGCGCAGGAGCGCCATCGCCTCGTCGTGCCGGTCCATGAAGTCCAGCGCGTCGACGCGCTTGACCTGCACGCGCAGCGTCCCGGGCCGCAGCGCCTCGCAGCGGTCCGCCGCCTCCAGCGCGCCGGCCGCGTCGCCGGACTGCAGCAGCGCGCCGCTCAGCCCGAACAGCGCGGGTGAGCAGTCCGCGTCGCACTGCAGCGCCCGCCGGTACGCGACCGCCGACTCGGGGAAGCGGCCGAGCGAGAACAGCACGTTGCCAAGGTTGGAGTGCAGGTCGGCCGCCCCCGGCTGCTGCGCGATCGCGCGCTGCAGCACCTGCATCGCCTGCTCGAACTCCCCCGCCTGCACCAGCAGCGAGCCCAGGACCCGCATGCCCGTCAGGTCGTTCGGCGAACGCCGCATCGCCACGCGCACGGCGTCGATCGCCTGGCGCAGGCGGCCGGCCTGGGCATCCTGCATCGCGCGCTGGAGCGTCCGTTCGATGGCCATGGGGCCATGGTACGTGCGTGCCGCTCAGGCCTGCGCACACCGCCAGCGCCATGCATCGCGCAGCGCGCCGAAGAAGCGCGTGGCGTACGCCGGCGCGTCCATCAGCGGCGACGCACGCATCCGTTCGCGCGCCGTGCGCCGGAAGGCATCGGCCCACGCGCGGTCCGTCGCGGCCCACGCCGCCAACCGCGCGTAGTCCGACGCGTCCTTCGCGACCAGTTCGCCGAACCCCGCCGCCCGCAGCAGGCTGGCCGAGACGCGCGAGGCGTGCCGCGCGCCCGGAAGCGTCACGACCGGCACGCCCATCCACAGGGCCTCGCACGTGGTCGTCGTGCCGCCGTAGGGCGTCGTGTCCAGCGCCACGTGCACGCGGCCGTAGAGCGCCAGGTGCGCGTCCACCCCCTGCACGAAGGCCAGCAGCTCCACACGCGACTCGTCGATCCCCGCCGCGCGGATGCGCGCGAGCAGCGAGTCGCGCGTGCCCGGATCGCCCAGCGAACGCGCCTTGAGGAGCAGCCGCGACCCCGGGACCGCGTCCAGCGCGCCCTTCCAAAGGGCCAACGACTCGGGCCCCACCTTCGCGGTCAGGTTGAACGAGCCGAACGTGACCGGGGCATCCACGGCCGGCATCGCGGGTTCCGGCGCTCCCTCCGGCGGCGCATAGCACAGGAAGCACGGATCCATGCGCTCCAGCCGTTCCGTGCACGCGCCCTCGGATCCCGGCGGGTCCGTGATCGAGTCCACCAGCCGCACGTCGATCGCGGGGTGGCCCGTCGTCGCCGGGTGCCCGATCGCCGTCGCGACCAGGGGCGCCGGCCGACGGTCCAGCGCACGCAGCCGGTTGCCGTTCGAGTGTCCCGCCATGTCCAGCACGATGTCGATGCGGCGCTCGCGGATCGCGCGGTCCAGCGCCTCGTCGTCCATCGGCCCGGCCTCGACCCACTCGGGGATGCGCGCACGGAACGCACGCGCCATCGCGTCGCCCTCCGCGGCCTTCATGGTCGAGAACGCCACCAGCGTCCAACCCGCGGGCACGTGGTCCGTGAAGGCCTTGGCGAAGTAACCGACCGAGTGCGTGCGCAGGTCCGGCGTCAGCAGCCCCAGGCGCAGCGGCCGCTCGGGGTCGCGATCGAACGCGCCGAACGGCGGCACGCGCCCGATGCAGCGCGCGTAGCCGCGGATGGCGTCCTCGAACGCCTGCTCCGGCGCGGCCGCGTAGTTCAGCATCTGCAGCAGCCGCGCGTGCAGCAGTGCGTCGGCCGGGTGCCGCTCCATCAGCTGCCGCAGCAGCGCCATCGCCTCGGTGTGGCGGTCCATCACGTCCATCGCGTCCACGCGACGCAGCTGCACGTCCAGCGTGCCAGGCTGCAGCCGCTCGCAGCGGTCGGCGGCATCCAGCGCCCCGGCCGCATCGCCCGACTGCACCAACGCGCCGCTCAGCCCGAAGAGCGCCGGCGCGAACGTCGCGTCGCACTGCAGCGCGCGTTGGAAGCTCTCGGCGGCCTCGGTGCACCGGCCCAGCGAATACAGGGCGTTGCCCAGGTTCGAGTGCAGGTCGGCGGCCTTGGGCTGCTGCGCCACGCCGCGCCGCAGCACCTGCACGGCCTGCTCGTGGTCGCCCGCCTGCAAGAGCAGCACCCCCAGCACGCGGATCCCGGTCGGGTGGTTGGGCGAAAGCCGCATCGCCACGCGCACCGTGTCGATCGCCTGCCGCAGGCGCCCTGCCTGGGCGTCCTGCATCGCGCGTTCGAGGGTGCGTTCGATGGCCATGGGGCGATCCTAGCCGCGGCACGCGCCGCGCCCGCGGCGATCCGTGCCGTTCACATCTGCATCAGCACGATCGTGCCCACGCTCAGGACGAAGTACGGCACCAGGCTCGCGGCTCCGGCATAGTCCTTCGCCACGCGCTGCCCCAGGAAGAGCATCACGATGTTCAGCGCCGCCAGTTGCGCGCCCCACGTGGCCACGGCGGTCCGGCCGTCGAACGCGATCACCAGCGCGCCCGCCGCCGAGACGAAGCCGGCCAGGATCTCGGTGACGGTCACGGTGACCAGCATCGCCTTCACCTGTCCGCGCAGCGGAGTCTTGGAGAAGTGCCCCTGCAGCCACGCCAGGTTGCCGGCGAAGTCGATCACCTTGTCCAGGCCGGACTGGATGAACAGGACGGCCAGCATGGCGGCGGCCAGGAACTGCGCGGAGTGGATGGGGGAGAGCAGGCGGTCGAGCATGGAAGGTGGGCCGTGTCGGGAGTGGCCGCGCTGACGGGCCATGCGGCAAGGACGTCTTATACCCGCACGCCCCCCGCCCCGGATCCATCAACCGCACCACCGCTACCATCCCGCCCCCATGCACGATTACCAGCGCCGCTTCGTCGATTTCATGGTCGAGGCCGGGGTCCTCTCGTTCGGCGACTTCACCACCAAGAGCGGGCGCAAGACCCCCTACTTCGTCAACACCGGCAAGTACCGCAGCGGCGGGCAGCTGGCGCACCTGGGCCGCGCCTACGCCGACGCGATCGAACGCTCCTTCCCGGACGGCTTCGACTGCCTCTTCGGTCCCGCGTACAAGGGCATCCCGCTGGCGGTCGCGGTGGCCATGGCGTTCGCCGAGCGCGGCCGCGAGGTCGAGTTCTGCTTCAACCGCAAGGAAGCAAAGGACCACGGCGAGGGCGGCGTGCTGGTCGGCCGGCAGCTGAAGGACGGCGACCGCGTGCTGATCGTCGAGGACGTGACGACCGCCGGCACGTCCATCCGCGAGACCGTGCCCGTCCTGCGCGCGGCGGCGAAGATCACGCTCGCTGGGCTGGTCGTCTCGGTGGACCGCCAGGAGCGCGCGAGCGAGACGTCCACCTGCACCGCGCTTGCCGAGGTCGGCGCCGAGTTCGGCATGCCCACCGCGGCGATCGTCACCATCGACGAAGTGGTCGAGCACATGGGCAGCCGGCTCACCGCCGCCGACCGCGAGCGGATCGCGGCGTACCGGGCGAAGTACGGGGTGTAGGGACGGGACGGTGGGCCGCCCCGCTCACCA
>CANHFL010000199.1 GCA_947459855.1 Planctomycetaceae bacterium
AGGGCAGCGCGCCCGCCGCGGCACCCGCCCCGGGCACGCCCGCCACGGCGCCGGCCGACGCCGCGCCCGGCACGCCCGCCCCGGAGCAGGACGGCGCGCTGCGCCGCTGGGGCAAGGAACTGGTCGACCACGGCCCCGTCGCGATCTTCATCGCGTTCGTGGTGTCGGGCGTCGGGCTGCACCTGTCCGAGGACTTCATCCTGGTGCCCGCCGGCATCTTCGCGTACGAGCAGTACGTGGCCAGCGGCACGTGGACGTGGTTCATCGAGGCCAGCCTCGCCGCGTGGCTGGGAATCGTGGTCGGCGACGCGGGGTGGATCTGGATCTGCAGGCACTTCGGCGGCAAGCTGCTCGGCTGGCGGCGCTTCCGCAAGCTGATCGGCCCCCGCACGCTGCTCGAGGTCAAGTACGAGATGGACCGCCGAGGCGCCTGGGCGCTGCTGATCGCGCGCTTCATTCCCGGCGCGCGCACGCCCATGATCACCATGTCCGGGGTCATGCAGCTCTCGTGGCTCAAGATCCTGGCGGTCGAGGCAGGCGGCGTGCTGGTCACCGCGCCGCTGCAGATGGCCATCGGCGTGGGCGTGGCGAAGATCGGCAGCCAGTTCGAGAGCGCCGCGCACCGCTGGATGCTCTACATCGGGGCCACGCTCGCGGTGGTCGGGCTGATGTTCGTGGCGCACGTCCTGATCCAGCGCCGCCGCAGCGCGCACCGGCCGCCGCGCGCGTCCATGGCATGGCTGCGCGGGTTCGCCGGGAGCGGCGCGCCGCACAAGGCCTGACGGCGCAGGTCACGGATCCAGGAACGCGAGGCTGACCACCGTGCGGGGGCACGCGGGGTCGTCGGTGAGCACGGTCACCATCACCTCGAGCAGCCGGCCCTCGGCGTCGCGCTTGACCGCCGGGCTCTTCAGGCCCATCGGCGACTGCGCGAACTGCTCTGCCTCCCAGCTGCTGATGCGCACGAGCGCGCGCGGCCCCTGGGCGCGCACGATCTCGCCGACCGGCGGATCGACCGAGAGGACCTTGAAGGACGCGCCCTCCTCCGAGACGATGTCGAAGTCGAACGCCTCGTGCTTGCCCGAAACGTGGTGGTCCTGGACCGGCGGGAGCGGCCGCACGGCGCCGCCGACCTTGAAGTCGACGCGCAGCATGCCCACCATGCCGCCCGAGGAGGCGAACTCGACGCGGATGCTCTTGGAGCCGTATCCCGAGGGCCGGAGCGAGAACTCGAGCTCGCGGGACTCTCCCGGCGGGATCACGCGGTCGCCCTTCAGCGTCGGCGTCAGGCAACCGCAGTTGGATGCATAGCCCAGGATCTCCACCGGATTCTTGGTCACGTTCCGGATCGTGGCCGTGCGGTCGACGACCGCGACGCACGGCAGGATCGTGCCCAGGTCCAGCGTGCCGCCCTCCGCCTGCAGCGGCAGCGATGCGAGGAACTTGCTGGAACTGCCGCCCGCACGGCCGGACGGGGCCGCCGTGCCCGACCCGTCACCGGATGGCCCGCAGGACGACGCGGCGCAGGCTGCCAGGGCAAGCAAGGCCAGGCACCCGGGGAACCGACCGAAGGTGAGGGACGGGGACATGCCGCCGAGTATAGGCGCGGCTCACGGCGCGGCCGGGTCCGGCTCGCGCAGCGGCTCGATGCGCCCGAGCTTCCGCAGCTGCGGGAACGCAAGCGCGATGCCGGCCACCACCACGGCGGTGCCAATGCCGCCGCTCACCACGCTCGCCACCGGCCCGAAGAACTTGGCGACCGCGCCGCTCTCGAAGCCGCCCAGTTCGTTCGAGCACTCGATGAACATGCTGTTCACCGCGCCGACGCGGCCGCGCAGGTGGTCGGGCGTGCGCATCTGCACCAGCACGTGGCGGATCACCACGCTGATGTTGTCGGCCGCGCCGCCGATCGCCAGCGCCGCCACCGAGACCGCGACGCTGGTGCTCATGCCGAACACGACCGTCGACGCCGCGAAGGCGACGACGCTCCACAGCAGGACGGGGCCCGCGCGCACGAAGTCCGGGCGGAACGCCAGCCAGCCGGCCATCAGCAGCGCGCCCACGTAGGGCGCCGCCTTCAGCACGCCCAGCAGCTGCGGGCCGCCGTGAAGGATGTCCACCGCGTACAAGGGCAGCAGCGCGGTGGCGCCGCCGAAGAGCACCGCCAGCAAGTCCAGCAGGATCGCCGCGAACACGGGCCGCTCGCGCCACATGTGGTCCATGCCGGCGAGCATCGCGCGGAAGGTCAGGCCGCCCTTCGCGCGCGGCGCGGCTGCGGGGCTGGTTCCCGCCACCGCCAGCGCGAACGCGATGCACGCGGCGCACGAGATCAGGTAGACGGGCCACATCGCGGGAAGCGCGGCGATCAGCAGGCCGCCGATGAGCGGTCCGCCGATGGCCGCCGTCTGGAAGATGCCGCTCTGGTACGAGACGACGTTCTGGAAAATCTCCTGGGGCGCGATCAGCGGAAGGAAGCTCTGGCGCGCCGGCCCGTTGAACGCGCGCACGCAGGCACTGGCCACAAGCAGCAGGTAGAAGGCCCACACCGGCGCCTGCTGCCACGAGAGCACGCAGAAGCCCGCCGCCACCGCCGCGAACCCGAACTGCGTCAGCACCACGATGCGCCGGCGGTCGCTGGTGTCCGCCACGTGCCCGGCGAAGAGCGCCAGCAGCACCACCGGCAGCGCCCGGCACAGGCCGATGTAGCCCAGCGAGAGCGGGTCGTGCGTGCGGTCGTAGACCTCCCACGCCACCGCCATGTTCAGGATCTGCAAGCCCGTGGACCCGGCGAGGAACCCCACGGCGAAGCGGCGGTAGTCGGGCAGGCGCAGCGCCGCGTACGGATCGTGCTTCACCGGCGGCCCCACGCGCACGCGGGACGCGCGCCGATTCCGAGAACGAGGGGCCGGGGGGAGGGAAACATCGCGCCAAGCCTACACATCACGGCAGCCGCGGGAGGCGCTCCCTTCTATCCTCTTGTGCCCCCAACCCCGCACCCCACCCTCAAGGAACCACGTCATGCGCATCGCGCTCGCCGCCGGCGACGGAATCGGTCCCGAGATCATGGACGCCACCCTGGCACTCTTCCGCGCCGCGGAGGTGACGAAGCACGTCGAGTTCGTGCCCGTCGAGATGGGCAGGGCCGTCTTCGAGCAGGGCAACACGCGCGGCATGACCGACGAGGCCGTACGGACCGTCGAGTCGTGCGGCATGCTCTTCAAGGGCCCGATGGAGACGCCGAAGGGCGGCGGCGGCAAGTCGATCAACGTGACCGCGCGCAAGATGTGGAACGCGTTCGCGAACTACCGGCACTTCCGCACGCTGCCGGGCGTGCACACGCCGTTCTCGCACCTGGACCTGAACTTCGCGATCGTGCGCGAGAACATCGAGGACACCTACGGCGGCATCGAGAACCGCGTCTCCGACGACACGACGGTCTGCAAGCGCATCATCACCGCGCCGGGCTGCGACCAGGTGCTCCGGTTCACGTTCGAGACCGCGAAGCGCATGGGCATCGACCTGGTGCACTGCGGCCACAAGGCCAACATCATGAAGATGACGGACGGCCTGTTCCTGGAGCGCTTCAAGGCGCTGGCCGCCGACTACCCGGGCATCCAGACGGGCGACGTCATCGTCGACGCGCTGTGCATGAACCTGGTGATGAAGCCGCAGCAGTACAAGATGGTGGTCCTGACCAACCTGCAGGGCGACATCGTCAGCGACCTGGCCGCCGGCCTGGTGGGCGGGCTCGGCTTCGCGCCCAGCGCGAACATCGGCCGCAACATCAGCATCTTCGAGGCCGTCCACGGCACCGCGCCCGACATCGCGGGCAAGGGCCTGGCCAACCCGACGGCACTCATCCTCTCGGGCCTGATGATGCTGCGGCACATCGGCCTGGTGAGGCAGGCGGCGACCATCGAGAACGCGCTGCTGGCCGCGCTGGAGTCCGGCGCGCACACCGGCGACTTCGGCGACCGCTCGAAGCCCACGCTCGGAACCACCGACTTCACGAAGGCG
>CANHFL010000200.1 GCA_947459855.1 Planctomycetaceae bacterium
CCAGTTGGTCCATCTTCGCGCGTTCCTGCGCGATCCGCACGGCGCGCTCGGTCTCGGCGCGCACCGCGGCCAGCTGCACGCCGTCGCCCGCCACGTCGCCGTCCCAGCGCATCAGCACGTAGCCCGTCCCGACCAGCACCGGCGGCGAGATCCCGCCCGGCTCCTTGACCGCCCAGAGCGCCTCGCGCACCGCGACCGGGAACGAGGGGTCGAGCCGGCTGATCGGCGCGATCAGGCCGCCGCGCGCGGCGCTGACGTCGGTGCTCTCGCGGGCGGCGATTTCCTCGAACGACGCGCCCGTCGCCAGCCGTTCCGTCACCGACTGCGCCGTCCGCAGGTCCGGCACCGCGATGATGCGGGCCTTGCGCTTCGGGCCGTGCACCGCGTCGTGCGCGGCGACCAGCTGCGGCTCCTGCACGTCGACGTCGCGTGCGACCAAGGCGCGCAGCGTCGCGTTGCGGCGCAGCAGGGCGCGCCAGCGCACCGGGCCCAATCCCTGGCGCGCGCGCACCTGCTCGAGCGCGCGCTGCGCGCGGTCGGGGTCCTTGTCCAGGAGCTGCAGCAGCGTCGCCTCCTCGGACCTCAGCTGCTGCTCGGTGACGGTGATCGCGCGCTCGCGCGCGCGGTCCTCGATCAACGCGTCCAGGATCGCCTCCTGCAGCGCCGCGGCGCCGGCCAGTTCCACGGCGATCGGGCGCAGCGCGTCCCACTTCACCGCGTGGTTCTGCCACACGGCGGCGATGCCGGTCTCGGCGGCGGTGGCGGCACGCGCAGGCGCGTTCGTGCCGGCGGATGGGTCTGTCTGGCCCGCGGCGGGAGTGCCCTGCGGGGCGGGCGTGGGTGCCGGTGCCGTGCCATCGGCCGCGGCGGCGTTGCAGGCGATCAGGGCGGCGAACGCGATGCGTCTGACGTGCGCGGGCATGGCCGCGAGTGTAGGGCCCCGCCAGGGGCGTCCGGCACGTGCGCGTCAGCGGCCCTGGGCCGGCAGCGCGTACAGCACGCCGCCCGACGCGAGCCGTGCGACCGGGGTGAGGCGGGCCGCCACCGCCCGCACGCGTTCCGGCGTCACGGCCGGGTCCAGCCAGCCGGCGGCCTTCCATCGCGCCAGCATCGCCTCGCCGATGGCCAGGTGCGTCAGCCCACGCGCGCGCAGGGCGCGGACCACGGCATCCGCGTCATCGCCGTGCGCGCGCAGTGCCGCCGCCAGCGGGCCGCCGTCCCAGACATCGCCGTAGTCGGGCGTGCGCGCGAACCAGTACACGTCGGCCTCGCCCTCGCATCCCAGCCTGGCGTCGGCGGGCAGCGTCCAGTTGGCGATCCACGCCAGGGGCAGGGGGTCGCCGACGGTCGTCAGGCCCTCGGTCGCGGCGCGCGAGCCGGGGCCGATGATCGCCCGGTCGTCGCCGGCGGCGGCCCACATCGCGGCGTTCGCCGACGTGCGCGGGTCCTCCTCGAGCGCCGCGAACGGCTGCAGGCACCACGCAAGCAGCAGCCCCGCGGTCGCGAGGGTCGCCGGCGCCCATCGCCGACCCGCCGCGGGCGGCAGCAGGCCGCCCGCGCACCCGATCGCGCACGCCATCGGAACGGCGCACGGCAGCAGGAAGCGGGCCTTCAGGTGCGTCGCTGCCAGCCAGAACGCAAGCTGCACGGCGAGGATGGTCACGATCGCCGCCGCGCGCCGGTCGCGCAGGCGCGCCGCGACGAACGCCAGCGCCGCGATCCCGAGCCACGCCGTCGGTGCCCATGCGGCCGCCCACGCCGCGCCCGGGGTGCCGGCCCCGCCGTCGGGCACGCCCAGCGTGCCGTCGGCGAAGAGCGTGCGCCATAGGATCGCCAGCCGCTCGGCCCAGCCGATGCCGCCCGCGCCGTGCCCGGCTGCGAACCGCGCGGCCTGCTCGGCGCTCCACCAATCGGTTCCCGTCGCGCTGCCGGCCTGGCCAAGCGCCGATGCACCGAACGGGAACGTCGCGCTCCCGATCGCGTGCAGGTTGCGCGCCAGCCAAGGCGCGAAGATCGCCGCGGCCACCAGCGCCGCCGCGGGCGCGACGCCGGCGGTCCACGCGCGCAGCCGCAGGTGCGTCGGCCAGAGCGCCGCCATCGCCAGCACCGGCAGCGCGGCCATGCCGACCGCGGTCAGCTTGCTTCCGATCGCGCCGGCCAGGCAGAGTCCCAGCGCGCTCCCGAGCCGACGCGGCCCGGCCGCGTCCTGGGAAGCGATGACGAGGGCGGCACCAGCGGTGCACAGCAGCATCGGCATCTCGTCGTACGCCAGCGTCGCGGTCACGGTCACCCATGGGATGCCGAGGAACGCGACGAATGCAACGTCGCGGGCGCGCAGGGCGCACCCGCCTTCCATGCCCGCCACGCCACCCACGGTCGCCGCCGCCAGGCACCCGACCACCCATCCCGCGGCCACCGCCAGCAGCGCGTGCAGCATCTGCGCCGCCTGCCCGGCATCGGCCGCGCCCACCATCGAACGCAGGTGCAGGAACGCGCCCTCCATGAAGCTGGGAAACGCCGAGTACACGTTGTGGCGGAGCGGCTCGATCTGCCCGCGATCCAGCCACTCCTTGGGGAGCTGCAGGTGGTACGCCAGCGCGTCGTAGCCACCGAACTCGCTGGACCATGCCAGGCCGGGCGAGAGCGCCGCAACCAGCGCCAGCACCGCGATCGCGGGCGCCGCCAGCCAGCGCAGGCCGTTGCTGCGCGCGTCGCCCGGGTCGGCCAACACCAGGCGCGGCACGTCGAGCAGCGATGGCAGCCGGCCGCCGCGCCGCTTGCACTCGCGCTCCAGCGCGCCAACCAATGGCACCAGTCCGAGGACGATCAACCACACCCCCAGCAGCCCGCCCGCACGGAAGCCCACCCAGGTGCCGAAGGCGTTGTCCAGCGCCAGTGCTGCCGAGACGCCCAGCGCCACGGACAGACCCCATGCTCGGGGGTCGTCCTCGGCCATCCCTCGGAACAGCGCGCGCCGCAGCACCAGGCCGTACCCGATCGCCATCGCGAGCCACGCCAGCGGAAGCAGTCCGGTCGTGGCCCAGTCCGCCAGCACCGCCGTGCCGCCCCAGGTACCGGCAAGCAGCAGGCTGGCCAGCATCAGCGCCGTCCAGGCAGTGGGGCGCAGGGGGCTGGGTGTCGGCTCCGGCACGGACCGCATCGTCCCAAATCGCTCATGCTCCGGCAACCCACTGGCCGATATCCCGAAGGCAGGCGCTCGGGCGGGAGCCCGTCGCCGGACGATTGGTCTTGCCGTGCCGTGCCGAAGTGCCGGCACGCGGACCGCGTCCGGCACACGCCGCCGGTGCAGCGCCGGAGCGCGCGCCGTGGACTTTGGAGGGCGGCCAACGAGGGCCGCCGACGAGGAACGGAGTTCCGCATGAAGGTCCTGACGTCACGGTTCGGCGAGGTCGAGATCGACGCAAGCCGCCTGCTGGTCTTCCCGCACGGTCTGCTGGGCTTCGCCCGCTTCCGCACGTTCGCGCTCCTGCAGCCCGATGACCGGGGCGTCTTCTACTGGCTGCAGTCGGTGGAGGACCCCGAGCTGGCGTTCGTGGTCACCGACCCCACGGCCTGGATCCCCGAATACAACGTCCCGATCCGCCCGACCGAGCTGCAGGACCTCGAGCTTGCGCGCGCGGAGGACGCGACCCTGTTCGCGATCGTGAACCGCCGTGACGGCGCGATCACCGCGAACCTGCAGGGCCCGATCGTCCTGAACGCGGCCACCCGCACCGGCGTGCAGCTGGTGCTGAGCGACCGTTCCTGGAGCACCCGCCACGAGCTGGTCCGCCTGCCCGGCGCCGCCGCGGCGAAGACCGCCTGACCGACCGTCCTGCGGGCCCCGCGCCTGCTGCCTCGTGTCCCGACCGCTGCGCCTGACGGATCAGGCGCCGAAACCCGGCGGCCCCGCGCCGCCCGATGCCAAGGAAGGCACCGCGCATGCTGGTTCTCTCCCGACACTGCGAAGAAGC
>CANHFL010000201.1 GCA_947459855.1 Planctomycetaceae bacterium
AGTTCGAGCGGTTCGACACCATGCGTGCCGGGGCCGCGCCCACGCAGGAGCCTGACGTCTTCGGCGCCAAGCAGCCCGCGCTGCGCGCCCGCCTGACGCCCCAGACCCCGACGACCACGCAGTCGCCGTGACTGCGCGACTGCAGCATGCCGTGCCGCGTGGCCGATGAGGGCAGGGTGAATTCGGTGTCCGCCGCTGCCCCTTCCGTGAACCAGTCCGCCCCCGCGGCGCGCCCCGCGCCGGCCGCCGACCCGCGCCGTGGATGGCGCCGCGCGGCGGTCGTCTGGGGGCTCTTCGGCTGCGCCAGCCTGGTGGCCGTCGGTGCGCTGCGCCTGGGCACCGCCGCGGCACCGCACGCACCGGCCGCCGTCCGCGTGCAGCAGGCCGCGCCTGCCGCGGCGCTCGGCTCGATCACGCCTTCGACCTCCGCCGCGGGCCCGCGCATCACGCCGCTGGACACGCCGCTCGACCGGCGCCGCTGGCGCTCGATCGTCATCCACCACTCGGGCTCGCCCGCGGGCGACGCGGCCGCCATCGAGCGGCAGCACTTCGCCGCCGGCCTGGCGGGCCTGGGCTACCACTTCGTCATCGGCAACGGGCAGGGCCTGGAGGACGGCCAGGTCGTCGTCGGCTACCGCTGGGAGCGCCAGCTGCCGGGGGCGCACGTCGCGGCCTCGGCGCGCGTCGACTCCGCCCGGTGGAACCAGGACTCGATCGGCATCTGCCTGGTGGGCAATGGCGAGCGCCGGGCCTTCACCGCCCGACAGCTGAGCGAGGCCGCCGCGCTGGTGCGTGCCCTGCAGGCGGAGCTGGGGATCCACGCCGGATCGGTGGTCCTGCACTCGGATCTTGCACCGCTGGCCAGTCCGGGGCGGTGTTTCCCCGTGGAAGCGTTCCGAGCGCAATTGCTGCCCTGACCGCGGGATCCGACCTCCGGTAATCCGGTCCGAAATGGATGGATCCGTCGTCCCCGATGCGGCGGAATCGCTGAAATGTTGCCGTCGGTCGGGCGTTCCGTTACCCTGCCGATTCGGTCGGTTTCGCCCGTGCGCCCCGTGCGCTTGGGTCACGTCTTTACCGGCCACCCCCGCGGCCCGTGCCCCCTCGGCGCCGGCGGGAGACCCATGTTGGGTCTGACTGCAGGGGGTGTGTGTCCCCCACCCCGCAACGACTCCATGTCGAGCGCAGCTGCCATCCCCGCCGAGCTCTTCGGCTACAAGGTCGTCGACAAGGTCGGCGACGGCGCCGCCAGCGCGGTCTACGCGGTCATGGACCCGAAGTCGCGCCAGGTCATGGCGCTGAAGCACGTCCTGCGCCGTGCCGAGAAGGACCAGCGGTTCATCGACCAGATCGAGCAGGAGTTCAAGGTCGGCTCGAAGCTCGATCACGTCAACATCCGCGCGATCACCAAGTTCCTGAAGAACCAGAAGTTCATGTTCGGTCCCGTGACCGACGTGGCGCTGATCATGGAGCTGGTGGACGCCGCGACGCTGGACCTGATGCAGCGCCCGAGCGCCTCGAACATCGCGCGCTTCTTCGCACAGTGCGCGCGCGGCCTGGGCCACATGCACGAGCGCGGCTTCGTCCATGCGGACATGAAGCCCTCGAACATGATGGTCACCGAGGACGGCACGGTGAAGATCATCGACCTGGGCCAGGCCTGCGCGCTCGGCACGGTCAAGAAGCGCATCCAGGGCACCCCGGGCTACATCGCGCCGGAGCAGGCGCACCGGCAGGAGATCACGGCGGTCACCGACGTCTACAACTTCGGTGCCACCATGTACTGGGTGCTGCTGCGCGAGGAGATCCCCTGCGCGCTGCCCTCGCGCAACGGCAAGGTCGGCGGCGCGCTGGATCCCAGCCAGATCCGCCTGCCGAAGGCCCCGCACGAGCAGGAGCCGCGGATCCCCGTCGAGCTCTCGGCGATCGTGATGGAGTGCATCCAGGTGCGCCCCGAGGCGCGCATCCAGACGATGGACGAGATCGCGCAGCGGCTGGACGTGATCGCCGAGGCGTGCGAGCGCACCGGTGCCGGCGCGGGCCTGGAAGGCCACGTCGATGGCGCGGCGCCCGACCGTCCGTACGACAGCGAGCCGTCTCGCTGAGGACGCGCGATGCGAAGCGAACGATCGGGGCGGAACGGCACGGCGGCATGGGTCGCCGCGGCGGTGTGCTGCGCCATGCTGGCGGTTTCGGTGGCGGCGCGCGCGGCCGTGCGCCAGGATGCGCCCGACGAGGACGATGACGCGCCGGCGGTGCAGCGGGCCGGCGACGCCGCCGCGCTCGAGGCCTTCAAGGCGCGCGCGGCCACGATCCGCGAGCTGGCGCCCAAGCTGCGCGCGACGGCGGTGTCGCTGTACTTCGACGAGGGCGAGACGTCGGGCGCGGGCAGCGGCACGATCATCACGAAGGACGGCTGGATCCTGACCGCGGGCCACGTGGGCGTGCGCCCGGGCCGTGCGGTGAGCGTGCGGCTGGCCGACGGCACCGAACTGAAGGGCCGCACCGCCGGGCAGCTGCTGGGGCCCGGCGAGGACGTGGGCCTGGTGAAAGCCGATCCGGCGGGCCGCGAGCTGCCGTTCGCGACGCTGGGCTTCGCCGAGTCGCTGAAGGCGGGCGACGGCATCCTGGTGTTCGGGCACCCGCTGGGGCCGGAGATCCAGCCGTGGCGGCCGCCGCCGCTGCGCGCGGGCATGCTGGTCGGGCGCCGCGGCAACGTGCTGACGATCGATGCGCCGCTGAGCCCCGGCGATTCCGGCGGCGGCGTGTTCGACCTGCAGGGGAAGCTGGTCGGGATCAACTCGGTCGCTTCGGACCGGCCCGACCTGAACGCGGCGATGTCCTCGGAGCTGGCCGCGGAGCGGATCGAGGAGCTGAAGAAGGACGTCGCGCTGGGCGAGTTCCTGCAGGACGGGAAGGACGGCAAGGCCGGCGGGCCCGACGACCGGCGCGTGCCCGTGGACGGCATGGTGGGCGAGCGCGGCGACGAGGACGCGCGCGCGCACGCCGCGCGCCGCCGCGCGCTGCTGCAGGCGCTGGCGCCGCTGGCCGACAAGGCCGCGGAGTCGATGGTGGGCGTGATCGTCGATTCGCGCGACGCCGCGTGCGGGACGTTCGTCGACCGCCAGGGCCGCGTGCTGACGAAGGACAGCGAGCTGGGGAACGGCATGCGCCGCATCGACGTGCTGCTGCCCGACGGCCTGACGGTGCGCGCGCGCCGCGTGGCGCGCGACCCCGCGCTGGACCTGGCGATCCTGGAGACGGGCGCGCAGGACACGGACCCGGTGGAGTTCGGCGACGACGTGCCGGGCGTGCTGGGCGAGCCCGTGATCACCGTCGGCCGCGGCATGCTGCCGGCGGCGGCGGGCGTGCGGTCGCTGGAGTCGTACGTGGCCGGTGCCGCCGACAACGCGAGCCGCGCCTACCTGGGCGTCGGCCTGCGTGCGGCGACGGACGCGGAACGCGCGGCGATCCCCGGCGGCACCGGCGTCATGGTGAGCGCGGTGGCCGCGGGGTCCGGCGCGGCGGCGGCCGGCATCGCGGTGGGCGATGCATTGCTGCGCGTCGACGGCACGGCGCTCGCCTCGCCGGAATCGGCGGCCGGTGTGCTGCGCGCGCATGCGCCGGGCGACACGGTGCAGGTGGCGTGGGTGCACGCGGGCGAGCGGCGCGAGGCCCCGGTGCGCCTGCTTCGGCCGGCGTGGATCCCGGGCCCGGGCAACACCGGCGCCGAGCTCAGCCGCCGCATGACGGGCTTCGGGCCCGTGATCATGCACGACGGCGTGGTGGCCGCGGAACTTGTGGGCGGACCGGTGGTCGACCTCGAGGGCCGCATCGTCGGCCTGAACATCGCGCGCGCGGACCGCACGAAGACGTACGCGCTGCCGGCGTCGGCGGTGCGTGCGTCGGTGGCGCGCATGCTGGCGGACGTCGCGGCGGGCAAGGCCCTGCCCGACCAGGATCCTGGC
>CANHFL010000202.1 GCA_947459855.1 Planctomycetaceae bacterium
CCTACTTCGAGGAGAAGGGCATGTTCGCGCCGACCGACCTGTTCGGGCACTGAGGTCCCGAAACCGGGCTCCCGGGGCGCCACGCCGGCGGCGGCCCCGTTCACAACGGATGAATCCGCGGGGATTGGGTTCACTTGCCCGGTTTCCGGGGCTACCCTTGGGCAGGACTGATAAGACCCTCGGCGGTCGGTCCGTCCGCCTCCAGGTACCCGCGATGAAGACCACGACGACCACGCTCGCCGCGCTCCTCGGCCTTGCCGCGCTCGCATCCGCATCCAGCGCCCAGATCTCGACCCGGCCGGGCGTCGGGGCGATCCCGTTCACGCAGGGAACGGCCTTCGGCGTGACCTTCCGCGTGTGGGCGCCGAATGCCACGTCGGTGGCGGTGACAGGCGGCTTCAACAGCTGGAACGCCACATCGCACCCGCTCTCGAGCGAGGGCAACGGCTGGTGGTCGCGCGACGTCGCCTACGTGCCGAACGGCACCGAATACCGCTTCGTCATCAGGAACGGCACGGCGACGTACTGGAAGAACGACGCGCGGGCGCGCAGGCTGACCAACTCGGTCGGCAACTCCGTCGTCTACAACCCGAACGGCTACCAGTGGCAGACCGGGGC
Organism: Planctomycetaceae bacterium; assembly: GCA_947459855.1. Lineage (GTDB taxonomy): Bacteria > Planctomycetota > Phycisphaerae > Phycisphaerales > SM1A02 > UBA966. The sequence continues at coordinate 619 of CANHFL010000202.1, forward strand.
GTTCACCATGCCCGCCTGGACGGAACTGGTGACGTACGAGATGCATGTCGGCACCTTCAACGTGCCGACCGGGGCATCGCTGCCGGGCACCTTCGCCACGGCGCAGCAGAAGCTGGATTACCTGAAGGACCTGGGCGTGAACGCCATCGCGCTCATGCCGGTGAACGAGTTCGCCGGCGACATCAGCTGGGGCTACAACCCGGCGCACCCCTATTCGGTGGAGAGTTCCTACGGCGGGCCCGACGCGCTGAAGGCGTTCGTCGATGCGGCCCACGCGCGGGGAATCGCGGTGTTCGGCGACGTGGTCTACAACCACTTCGGGCCGCAGGACCTGGACCTCTGGCAGTACGACGGCTGGAGCGTGGGCAACCAGGGCGGGATCTTCTTCTACCAGGACGCCCGCTCGCAGACCCCCTGGGGCCCCCGCCCCGACTACGGCCGCGGCGAGGTGCGCAGCTACATCCGCGACAACGCGATGCTGTGGCTCAACGAGTTCCGCATGGACGGCCTGCGATTCGACGGCACGAAGTTCATCCGCCTGCAGGACTTCTCCGGACCGGAGATCCCGGACGGCTGGAGCCTGATGCAGTGGTGCAACGACTCCGCGGACGCGGCATCGCCGAGCAAGCTGATGATCGCCGAGGACCTTGGCGAGAACGAGTGGATGACCAAGGGCACGGGCGCCGGGGGCGCCGGGTTCGACACGCAGTGGGACGGCGCGTTCGCGTTCCCCGTGCGTGCGGCGATCGAGGCACCGAGCGACTCGGCACGCGACATGTTCGCGGTGCGCGACGCGATCCGGAAGTCGTTCAACGCGTCGATGCAGCAGCGGATGATCTACACCGAGAGCCACGACGAGGTGGCCAACGGCCGCCAGCGCGTGCCCGAGCAGATCTGGCCGAACAACGCCGGCAGCTGGTTCAGCCGCAAGCGGTCGACCCTTGGCGCCGCGCTGGTGATGACTTCCCCGGGCATCCCGATGATCTTCCAGGGCCAGGAGCTGCTTGAGGACAAGTGGTTCGCGGCCGAGGACCCGATGGACTGGAGCAAGGAAGTCACCTACGCGGGCATCAAGTCCCTCTACCGGGACCTGATCCGGATGCGCCGGAACCTGGGCGGCGTGACCAAGGGCCTGACGGGCTACTTCACCAATGTCCACCACGTGAACAACACGTCCAAGCTGGTCGGCTACCACCGCTGGGCGAACGGCGGCGCGGGCGACGATGTCGTCGTGCTTGCGAACTTCAGCAACACGAGCTTCCCGAACTACCGCATCGGCCTGCCGCGGGCGGGCACCTGGCGCATCCGGTTCAACAGCGACTGGAACGGCTACTCCGCCGACTACGGCAACTTCGGCGCCTTCGACGTGAACGCCGACAACTGGGGCCACGACGGCCTGCCCTTCAGCGGCAATCTCCGCGTCGGGCCCTATTCGGTCGTCGTCTACAGCCAGAGCCCGCCGAGCCGCTTTGACCTCAACGGGGACTGGCGCGTGGACGGAGCCGATCTGGGGCTGTTCCTGGCCGCCTGGGGAAGCACCGGCGCGGCGGACTTCGACGGCAACGGCGCCGTGAACGGCGCCGACCTGGGGCTGCTACTGGCAAACTGGGGCGCTGTCCCATAACTGCGATGCAACTTCTCCCGGCAATCCGGGATTCGATTTGATCCCGCCCCGACCGGGGCTACATTCGAAGTGCTTCGGAGGTCTGGGTCACAAAGGGCGAGCGCGGCGTGCCGCGCGACCTGTCCCTTCCTGAGACCAGACCCATGAAGACCCTCATCGCTTCGACCGCCGCCCTCGTCGTTGCCGCCACGGCCAACGCCGGCATCACCACGTACGCCGATGCCACGTTCGACCTGTTCGACAACGGCCTCGACAACCTGGACATCGCCTCGGTCAGCGTGACCAACACCGCGACCGACATCACCTTCGCGGTGACCACGCGCGGCTTCCAGAACTGGACGAAGTACATGATCTTCCTGGACACCGACCCGACGGGCGGCACGACGACCAACGCATGGTCGCGCCCCGTCATCCTGTCGGGCTCGTCGATCGAGCGCTTCATCGGGTCCTGGGTGGACCAGCCCAGCAACAACAGCCAGCTGGTCTCGTACACGGGCGGCAACTGGGACTGGGGCAACTACACGACCCTCACCAACAGCGTCTCGGGCAACACGGTCAGCTGGACCATGTCGCTCGCCTCGCTCGGCCTCTCGATCGGCCAGACGTTCGGCTTCGACGTCGCCACTTCGGGCGGCGGCAACGACCCGGGCGTCGACCACCTGAGCCGCAACGATCCCGCGACCTCGGGCTGGGGCGATCCCTCGACCGCGGGCGCCTTCCTGCAGTACACGGTGGTCCCCGCCCCCGGCGCGCTCGCGCTGCTGGGCCTGGCGGGCCTCGCCGGTTCGCGCCGCCGCCGCTGAGCGCGCGCGAGTCCCTTCGGTTCGCGGTGCGGGCCGATCCAGAGAAACACCGAGGGCGCCCGGCGTGGGCGCCCTCGGTTGCTTTTGCGGGTGATCCGGCCGCGCGGCGTCAGGCCTGCGCGTTCGCGGGCAGGTAGCCCCAGCTGCAGTACTCGCCCACCATGCGGTCGGTGTTGAAGATTCCCGGCACCGTGGCGGCCGAGCGCAGGGCGCGCTCGATCCACGCGTGCGGCAGGCCGTCCGCGCCGCGGTCGTAGAAGGAGGGCACCACCTCGCGCTCCAGCAGCTCGTAGAGCGCCGAGGCGTCCTTCTCGGCCTGGAGCTCGCTGTCGGGGTTCTCGCTGCCGTCGCCGATCGCCCAGCCGTTGGTGCCGTCCCAGCTCTCGGGCCACCAGCCGTCCAGGACGCTCAGGTTGACGCCGCCGTGGAGGGGCGGCTTCATGCCGCTGGTGCCGCTGGCCTCGTACGGGCGCAGCGGGTTGTTCAGCCAGACGTCGCAGCCCGAGGTCAGCATGCGGCCGACCTCCATGTCGTACTCCTCGATGAGCGCCACGCGGCCCTGGAAGCCGGCCTCGCGCGAGAAGCGCCAGATCAGCTGGGCGTACTCCTGCCCGCCCAGGTCCTTCGGGTGCGCCTTGCCCGCGAAGACGATCTGCACGGGGCGGTCCTTGGGGGTCAGGATGCGCAGGATGCGCTCGACGTCGCGGAAGATGAGTGGCGCGCGCTTGTAGGTGGCGAAGCGGCGCGCGAAGCCGATGGTCAGCACGTCGGGGTCGAGGACCTCTCCCGCGGCCTTGATCTCGGCGGCGGAGAGGCGCAGGCGCTCGGCCTGGGCCCGCGAGCGCTCGCGCACGAAGTCCACGAGGCGGGTCCGCAGCTGGCCGTGGGTCTGCCAGATGGCAGCGGCG
>CANHFL010000203.1 GCA_947459855.1 Planctomycetaceae bacterium
GGCGTCAGGCCGGGGTGGCCGGGTGGGGATCCGGATCATACGAGCGCAAAAAAGCGAAAGCCCCCTGGCCTTTCGGCCAGGGGGCTTGGTTGGGTGCATTCACGCTGCCGACGGATTACGTCGGGCAGTTGCCCCAGGCGCCCAGGAGGATGCCCAGGTCGGCGCCGTTGACGACGCCGTCGTTGTTGATGTCGCCCGTGCAGCCCGGCGTGCCGCCGGGGCAGCTGCCCCAGGCGCCAAGCAGGATGCCCAGGTCGGCACCGTTGACCACGCCATCGCGGTTCAGGTCGGCCGGGCACGGCGGGGCCACCGAGCCGGAGCCCTCACCCAGGACCTTCAGGACCGTGGTGTAGAGCGCGTTCGGGTCGTCACCGGTCTGGACGGCGAAGCCGGCCAGGGTGGACCGAGTGAAGGCCGTCGTCGGGAAGTTGGTCGCACGCCAGCAGAACGGACCGGCGGTGTCGATCAGCTTCACGCCGTTGGTGCCGTAGATGAACCACGGGTAGTTGCACTGCACCGTGCCGCCGTTCGAGAAATCGTCCGGCTGCGACGGGAAGAACACGAAGTAGTAGTTGCCGGGATCGAGCTCGATCTGCGGATCGATGTTCATCGGCCAACGTGCCGTCGCGGCGCTGTCCGCCCCGAAGTCATACGCCGTCGGCGTCGGAACCGAGCCCGAGAAGAGCAGGTCGGCCGCCACGGGAGCCGCGTTGGTCTCATTGCGGCGGAACACGCGGTAGTTGAAGGCCGTCGCGGCGCCGGTGCTCACGAACGCGGCGACCTCGAACTGGGTCACCTTCCACTTCGAGGTGCCGGCCGGGGCGGCGGGCACGGTGACGGGGAGGGCCAGCCAGCGCCGCGGCTGGGTGGCACTGAGCGCACCCGAGCTGAGGCCCAGGTTGACGTTCGTGGTGCCGTTCTGGACCACGAACTTCTGCGCGCCGGTGTCGAAGATCACCGCGCGGAAGCCGGTCACCAGGGTGCCCGTGCTGCCGACGGCGGTCGCCGGATCGATGTCGTACCACGAGCCCACGCGGACCAGGTACCACTTGTTGGCCACGGCATCCACGAGCGAGAGCGTCGAGGGACCGCCGGTCAGGCCGCACGTGTCGTCCGTGCAGCCGATCCACGTGTCGACCAGCGTCTGCGGGTCGCCGACGTCAGCCGTGTCGTAGGGGCCGTACAGGTTCAGCACGCTGTCGAAGGTCGCGGGGCTGGAGCACAGGCTCAGGTCGAGCTGGCCGTTGCCCGGCGCCTTGACCCAGTACCAGATGTCCTTGGCGCTGTTCGAGGTGCAATACTCGAGGGTGTCGTTCGGACCGTCGGTCGTGGCGGTCGAGTTGTCGAAGTTGGTCGTCGAAGGGATGGTCAGGATCTGCGCGTTGGTGGCGCAGTTGTTGGCCGGGGCCCCAGCGACGGGCGGGCAGTTGTAGATGAACAGGCCGCACTGGTCAACGCCGAGCTGGACGCACGAGGCGTCCCACGCGGTGTCGCAGCAGGCGGGGTTGAAGCTGCACACCGTCTCGCAGCAGCCGATGTTGCTGCAGCCGCCCGAAGCGTGGGCAGAGATGCAGGGGAACGAGCTGGTGCCGCACGTCGCGTAGTTCAGCGGCGCGTAGGTGATGATGCAGCGGTACGCCTTGCAGCTGTAGACCGGGGTGGTCGCGGTCGTCTCGAACGGGGTCGTGATGACGACGCCCTGGCTGCCGCCCTGGAAGTAGAACGGGCCCGCCGACTGCGAGGCGCCGCCCTGGGTGCCGTACAGCTGGGTGTAGGTGGCGCAATCGGTGCCCTTGAAGATGAAGAGGACCGAGTTCGCCGACTGGGGGATGCAGACGTCGGCCGTGATCGAACCGGCGCCCGGCATCTCGACCGCCAGCCAGTCAAGGTCGCGGCTGGTGGCGCCCGAGGTGCCGCCGGCCGGGACGAAGGTGCCGCAGGTGCCGACGACGGTCACGCTGCCGCCGCTCGCCGGAATGCCGCTGATGGTCTGCCACAGGCCGGGCGACACATTGCAGCCCGGGTTGCTGTCGGTGGTCACGGCCGGGTCGCAGCCGTAGCCAACATCGTTCTGGGTGATGGCACCAGCCGGCGGGATCTCATCCCAGCAGGCCTGGCCGTGCGCAAGGCCCGCGACGAGCAGCGCGGGGGCCGCGCTGAGGCCGAGGACGAAACGACGATTCGTCATGACAAGTTCTCCTCAAACTGGCGAACGGGTGTCGCCGGACGTTAAGAATCCACGCCTCTGTGCACCCAACCTCTAGGTGCGGACGGACCGTCGGCGCGGCGGATACGAGACAACTATGGCTCCCCTTTCGACACGCGCCAAACGGAATATGAGTCAAATCGCGGCGGAAACCACGTGATTCCGGCCTTCGGAATCGAGCCCGCGTCCGCCCCGGCGCGGGCGCAGGGAGTCCAGAAAACCGGGTGAAACCCGCGAGAAACAGCGTTTCTCCCGAGGAGATCATTGGTTATTGGACGTTTATCAGACCGCCGGCTCAATCGTCACGGTCAGGCCCCGGCTGACCAGCTGCTCTTGGAGGAGCTCGGCCTTCTCACGGTGGGTGACCACCAGCATCGCCACGCCAGAGTCGTGCGCCTCGATCGTCCGGTCGATGGCGTCGCCCACCGTCAGGCGGGCGATCTCGACCACGGAACGCACCACGAACTGGATCTCGTTCACGTCGTCGTTGTGCAGCAGGACAGCCCAGCCGGGCAGGCGCTTGGGGCGGGCAACGGGGGCTTCCGGCAGGACAGCGGCAGCGGATTCCATGGGACGCGCCATTGGACCCGATCGCCACTGCGAATCAAGTGGCCACTTCGCGTTATCAGCTCCACCTGAACACGATCTTGCCGAACTGGTCCCCTGCTTCCAGGCGACCGTAACCCGCGGCGGCCTCGGCAGGGGCCAGGACCGCGTCGACGGCGGGACGGAGCGCCCCCGAACGGAACAGCGCGACGACCGAGCGGAACTCGTCCATCGAGCCCATGGTGCTGCCCACGATCGAAAGCTGGTTCCAGAAGACGCGGGCGAGGTCGGTGGTGGCATCGGGTCCGGTGGTGCAGCCGCAGGTCACCAGCACGCCGCCGCGCGCCATGCTCTTGATGCACGCCAGGTGCACGGCCTTGCCCACGCTCTCGGCAACGATGTCGATGCCGCGGCCGCCGGTGAGCTTGCGCACGTCGCGAGACCAGTCGGCACCGGTGTCGTGAACGACGTGCGTGGCGCCCAGGGCCTTGGCACGCTCGAGCTTGGCCGCATGCCGGCTGGTCACGATCGTGGTGCAGCCGAAGTGGCGCGCGATGCCGAGCGCCGCCAGCGCCACGCCGCCGCCGATCCCGGGGATCAGCACGGTCATGCCCGGCTGCAGCCGCGCGCGCGTGACCAGCATGCGCCACGCGGTCAGGTGCGTCAGGCCGAAGGCCGCCGCCTCGACGGGGTCGGCGTCGCCGATCGCCAGCACGTTGGTGGCCGGCGCGACGAAGTGCGCCGCATGCGTGCCGGGGACATGCTCGCCGATCATCAGGATGTCCTCGCCGGACGGGGCGCGGCCCGGACGCGCGGGCTCGGGCTGCATGACGGCGGCGTTCAGGATCACGCGCTGGCCGATCCACGCGGCGTCGACGCCGCCGCCCACCGCGTCGACGATGCCCACGCCGTCCGAGCCGCCGACCGTGGGCCACTGGACGTCGATGCCGGGCAGGCCACGGCCCACCCAGAGGTCCAGGTGGTTCAGGGCCGACGCCTCGGTACGGACCCGCAGCTCGCCCGCCCGGGGCTCCGGCACCGGCCGGTCCGGGTTCACGCGGACGTTGGGGGTGACGGGGGTGCCTTGGCGGACGATCTCGATGGCGAGCATGGGCCGGAGTGTAGGAACCCCGCGATCTACGATGCACGCCATGCGTACCGAGCGCCACATGAACCCCACC
>CANHFL010000204.1 GCA_947459855.1 Planctomycetaceae bacterium
ATGCAGCAGCAGGCTGGCTCGCCGGTGGATCGCATGTCGGGCTCCGGAAGCGCGGACTGAACGCTTCATCGATCGATCCACGCACACGGCCGCCTGCCGCGCCCACGACGAACGACGCCCCGCGCGGGCGGGGCGTCGGTTCGACGGGATCGGGATGGGAACTACCGTGGCAGGGGCAATTCAGAAGCCCTTGCTGATCTCGTTCCAGTTGACGATCTCCCAGAACGCCTTCAGGTAGTCGGCTCGGCGGTTCTGGTAGTTCAGGTAGTACGCGTGCTCCCAGACGTCGACGCCGAAGAGCGGCGTGCCGGTGACGTCGACCAGGCCGGTCATGAGCGGGTTGTCCTGGTTCGGGGTGCTGGTGATGACCAGGCTGCCGTCGGCCTTCTTCACGAGCCACGCCCAGCCGCTGCCGAAGCGCTTCATGCCGGCGTCGGCGAACTGGGTCTTGAAGTTGTCCATGCTGCCGAAGGCCTTGTCGATGGCCGCGGCCAGCGCCGGGCTGGGCGCGCCGCCCTGGCCCTTGGGGGACATCCACTTCCAGAACATCGAGTGGTTCCAGTGGCCGCCGCCGTTGTTGCGGATGGCCGCCTTCACCGCGTCCGGGGCGTCCTTCGCGTTGCGGCAGACGTCGTCGATCGACATCGACTCCCACTGCGCGTTGCCCGCGATCGCTTTGTTCAGGTTGTCCACGTACGCCTGGTGGTGCTTGGTGCGGTGGATGTTCATCGTCTTGGCGTCGATGACGGGCTCGAGGGCGTTCTCGGCGTACGGAAGCTCGGGCAGCGTGAAGGGCATCTTCTTCTCCTGTGATGCGGGGGTGATGGGTGCGAAGCTGGAAGCGGCGCGCGCAAGCCCGGCCGTCGCGGCCGCGGCGGTCACGGCGGCCGAAGCGGCCAGGAACTGGCGGCGGTCGGCGCTGGACGGCACGGCGGGGCGGGGGTCGTGTGGCGCGTTCATGGGCCGGGGAGTCTAGTCCCGCTGCTACCCTTGGGGGCGATGCACGCCGCCGCCCGAGCGATCGACGCCAATGCCAACCGCGCGCGCGAAGCCCTCCGCGTCATGGAGGACGCAGCCCGCTTCTGCGCGGCCGACGGTTCGCTTGGCGCCCGCCTGAAGGAGATCCGCCACGGCCTGCAGGGCGCGCTGGCGGTGCTGCCGCCAGGCTGGCTGGAGGCCCACCGCGACGCAGCCGGCGACCCCGGGCGCCTGGTGGAGGGTGCGCACGAGGGAACGCGTGCCTCCATGGCCGACGTGGCCGCCGCCGCGGGCAAGCGCCTGGGCGAGGCGCTGCGGAGCCTGGAGGAGTGCATGAAGACGGTCGACCCGCCCGCCGCGCGCGCGATCGAAGCGCTGCGCTACCGGGCCTACGACGCGGAACGCGACCTGGTCCTGCGCATGGGGAGCGCCGCGCGGCGCCAGTGGCGCGTGTGCGTGCTGCTGACGGAATCGCTCTGCCGCCGCCCGTGGGCGCAGGTGCTGGACGCGGTGCTGGAGGGCGGCGCCGACTGCATCCAGGTGCGCGAGAAGGAGCTCGATGGCCGTGCGCTGGCCGAGCGCGTGCGCACGGTGGTCGCGCGCGCGCAGCCGCGTGGCTGCAGCGTGGTGGTGAACGACCGCGCCGACGTGGCCGTGGCGAGCGGCGCGGACGGCGTGCACGTTGGGCAGGGCGATCTGGCCGTGGCCGACGTGCGGCGCATCGCGGGCACGCGGCTCATCGTGGGCGTCAGCACGCACGACCTGGCCGAGGCCGACGCCGCCGTGGCCGCGGGCGCCGACGTCTGCGGCGTGGGCGCGATGTTCGCGACCGGCGTGAAGCCCGCGATCGCGCCCAGCGGGCCCACGTACATGCGCGCGTTCGCGGAGCGGTATCCCGACGTGCCGCACCTGGCGATCGGCGGCATCACCGCGGCGCGCCTGCCCGAGCTGCGCGCGGCCGGCTGCCGCGGCGTGGCCGTGAGCTCGGTGGCGTGCGGCGCGGACGACCCCGCGTCCGTGGTGCGCGCGCTGCGCGAGGGTCTGGGCGCGTGAGCGCGGCCGGCGGCATCCGCGACCTGCGCCTGACGCTGCTCGGCACCGGCACCAGCGCGGGCGTGCCCGTGATCGCCTGCGATTGCGATACCTGCACCAGCACCGACCCGCGCGACCGCCGCACCCGCACGGGCGCGATGCTGCAGTTCACCGACGCCGCGGGCCAGGATCGCGTGATCCTTGTGGACGCGCCGCCCGACCACCGCGAGCACTCGCTGCGCCACCGCCTGCGCCGCGTCGACGCGATCCTCTTCACCCACTCGCACGTGGACCACGTGTTCGGCCTGGACGACGCCCGGCTCTACAACATCAGCATGGGCATGCCGATCCAGCTCTACGCCGAGCGCCCGGTGCTGGACGACCTGTCGCGGATGTTCGAGCACATCTTCAAGCCGCACACGAACGTCAACAAGAGCTTCGTGGCCGACGTCCGCACCACCGCGGTGCTGCCGGGGCAGGGGATCGACCTCTTCGGCCTGCGCGCCACGCCGATGCGCCTGCTGCACGGTGCGCTCCCGATCCTGGGCTGGCGGTTCGACGCCGGTTTCGCTGCGGCGTACTGCACCGACGTCAACGCGATCCCGCCCGAGACGTGGCCCGCGCTCCGCGGGCTGGACGTCCTGGTGCTGGACATGCTGCGCGAGCGGAAGCACCCCACGCACTTCTCGCTGGCCGAGAGCCTGGACGTGGCCGATCGCGTGGGCGCCGGGCGGACGGTGTTCACCCACATGACCCACGACGTGCGCCACGCCGAGCTTTCGGCGCGGCTGCCGGCCGGCGTCGAGCTGGGCTGGGACGGCCTGGAAATCCGCCCCGGAACCGCCCCTGGCGGCGCCTGAGCGGCCTTTTGCGGCCTGGGGGCGGCGCCGGCGGCACCTGCCCGGGGCGGCCCGGCGCGGGGCGTTCCGGCTACAATCTCCGCCCCTATGGCACAGCTCCGCGAAATCAAGAAGCGCATGGGCGCCGTCAAGACCATCCAGCGCATCACCAAGACGATGCAGATGATCGCGACCGCGAAGTTCACGGCGTCGCTTGCGCGCGCGAAGAACAGCCGGCCGTACACCGACACCATCCGCGGGCTGGTCTCGCAGGTCGCCGCCCAGGCGGGCGAGACCCGTCACCCGCTGCTCGAGGGCCCGGCCCGCGCCACCAACCGCGAGCTGGTCCTGGTCCTGACCTCGGACCGCGGCCTGTGCGGCGCCTACAACTCGAATGTCCTGCGCACCGTCAGCCGCCTGATGGCCGAGCTGAAGGCCCAGGGCCGCGAGGTCGTCGTCGAGACGTCGGGCCGCAAGGCGACCGCGTACTTCAAGTTCCAGAAGGTCGACGTCGCCGTGCGTCACGCCGTGGGCGACCGCCCGCAGTACGACGCGGTCGAGAAGATCGCGCAGAGCTACATCGACCGCTACGTGGCCGGCGAGTTCGACTCGATCAAGGTCGTCTACATGCGCTTCATCTCGGCCGCGCGCCAGCGCCCCGAGGTGATGCAGCTCCTGCCGCTCAGCCTGCCCAAGGTCGAGGGCGAGCAGAAGGCCGCCGGCCGCTCGGCGAACTACGAGTTCAGCCCCGCTCCCAGCGAGCTGCTGGACGAGCTGCTGCCCCGCTCGGTCAAGGTCTCGCTGTTCCAGGCGTTCCTCGACTCGGTGGTCAGCGAGAACGTGATGCGCATGGTGGCCATGAAGGCCGCCACCGACAACGCGGGTGGCATCGGCCGCAACCTGAAGCGCAGCTACAACCGCGCGCGCCAGGCCCGCATCACCACGGAGCTCAACGAGATCGTGGCCGGCGCCGAGGCGCTGAACTAAATTGGGTTCGGGATAACCCGTACCTATTTCCGCGGAAATAGGTACGGGTTATCCCGAACCCAATTTAGTTCAGCGCCTCGGCGCCGG
>CANHFL010000205.1 GCA_947459855.1 Planctomycetaceae bacterium
ATCGGGGTCCGGGCGCGCGACCTCGGCGGCGGCCTCGACGATGAGCGGGCGCACGGCGTCCATCGCGCCGCGGGGGCCCAGGCCGAAGCTCCGGCGCGGGACGCGCAGCGCCTCCAGGTCGGGCTGCGGCGCGGCCAGGCGCGGCGAGTGCTCGAGCCCCGCGCGTACCAGCTGCAGCAGGTGCACCGACTTGCGCAGCAGGATCGAGGTGCGCACCGCGTCGTTGATCTCCAGGCGGACGGCCTCGCCGTCGGGCCGCGCGGGCAGTGCGTCCCACCACAGACGCGCGGGGCGCTCGCTGCGGGCGCGCAGGACCTCGGCCACCTCCAGGATGTCCGGGGCCACCGACCCCGGCCGCGGCTCCAGGATCACGGCGTCGTCGCAGCGCGTCAGGAATCGCTCCAGCAGCGCGTCGTCCATGGGGTTCGTGCAGCCCAGGTCCAGGACGGGCACGCGGCCCTCGAGGCCGAACTCGCCCAGGATGTGGTGCACGGCGATCGACGCCGGCCCCACCGCGACGAAGCCGACCGGCTCACGCTCGCCGGGGCTGGGCAGCGCCGACACGCGGTTCAGCTCCAGGCGGCGCGCCAGGCGGAGCACATCGCCCGATTCCGGCACGCGCGCCCCGCGCCGCGCGCGCAGGAGCGCGGCGACCTGCTCCACGCGCTCGGCCACGCGGTTGGCGCGCAGGTGCGGCGAGTCCACCGAGCGCAGCACCATCGAGTGCGCCACGATCGCCGACATCCGCGCGCCCGCGCCGGCCAGCCGGAACGCGTGCTCGACGCCGTCGCGCAGCGATTCGATGCCGCGCGGCGCCACCGTCGGCAGCCCGAGCGACCGCGCCGCCTGCCACGGCGACGCCAGGCGCACCAGGTACGGGTTGTCCTCCAGCAGCAGCACGACCGAACCGCCCTCGGGGAACGGGTCGTCCAGCGCGCGGCGCGCGGCGCTGATCGCCATCGCCAGCTGCTCGTTCGGGATCAGCGCCAGTGCACGCTTGCCCTCGCGCGCGGCGCGGACGGCCAGCGTCACGGCGCGCGCCGCGTCGACGCTGTCGTGCACCTGCACGCGGTGCGCCTCCAGCGCGCGGCGGACGGGCTCCTCGCCCAGCATCTCGAAGATCGGCTCGAAGGGCACCTGCCGCGGGGCCAGGATCTCGTCGACCTCCAGCTCGCTCTCCAGCACGCCCTTCAGGATCGCCTGGTGCGCCGAGAGCAGCGCCGTTCCCTCGCCGCGGAGCAGCGGGTGATTCCAGTTGGCGACGGCGGGCACGGGTGCCTGGGTCACGCGCGGAAGCGTAGTTCACGCACGCCAGCCGCGCCGCAACCGTCCGGCCAGCAGCGCCTCGACCGCATGCGCCACGCCGTCCTGGTCGTGGTGATGCGTGTGGGCGTGCGCCACGCGCGCGATCCGCGGGTCGGCGTTCCCCATCGCCACCGAGATCCCGGCGTTGGTCAGCAGGTCCAGGTCGTTCAGCCCGTCGCCCATCGCCACGATGTCCTGCGGCGCGATCCCCAGCTGCCGCGCGGCCTCGAGCGCCATCGACCACTTGTCGGTGCCCGGGGCGAAGATCTCCAGCATGTGCGTGGCGGACCCCGTGGCCTCGGACGAGGTCAGCGCGCTCCAGTGGCGGACCTCCAGCGTGCCGCGGCGCGCCGCCGCGATGCGGTCGGAGAGCGGTGCCAGCTGGTCCTCGACGGCGATCGTCCCCACCCGCAGCACGCGGCCGTGCAGGTGCTCGAGCGCGTCCTCGGGCATGGCATGCCAGTCGCGCGAGCTCACCGGGTGCTCGGTCAGCCACCACGCGGTGGCGGCGTCGAGCGGCGCGGTGCCGACGAAGACGTAGTCGTGCCCGGCCTGGCTCGGGTCGACCAGCAGGTGCGCGCGGTGGCCGGCGTCGATGATCTCGTGCGCCAGCTCCACGGCGGTGCCGGCGTCGATGGTGCGCGTCGCCAGCACGCGCCCGCTGCCGGCCTCGTGCAGCGAGGCCCCGGCCGCGCCGATGAAGAGCGCGTCCTCGGCCACGCAGTCGATCGCGCGGTGGCTCTCGGCCCAGGTGCGGCCCGTGGCGATGACGACGTGCCATCCGGCCGCGCGTGCCGCCGCCAGCGCCGCGCGGTTGCGGGTGCTGACGTGGCCGCGGCGGTCGAGCAGCGTGCCGTCGAGATCGGTGACGAGGAGGCCTGGCATCGGGTTTCCTGCACCGATCACGGTACGGAATATCCCGGTTCCGCGCTACAATCCCGATCCCATGAGCCAGATCGACCGCCGTCTCAAGAACGTCCAGCAGGCCGACCTCACCGAGAGCCGCGTGAACGACGACTTCGTGCACTGGCTCCGCACGTGGGGCTCCAACGTGCTGCTGGTGGTCCTGCTGGTCGCCGCCGCGGCCATGGGTTACTACTGGTGGTCGCAGAAGCAGGAGAAGGCGCGCGACGACGCGTGGGGCGAGCTGACCGCGGCCACCATGCCCGCGGCGCTGGGCGAGGTGGCCGCCAAGCACGAGGGCAAGGACGCGGTCGCCGTGTTCGCCAAGCTGAAGGCGGCCGACCAGTACGCGGCCGCGGTCGCGAGCGGCACGCGCTTCGACCGTGACGCCACCGCCGCCGACGCCGCGGTCACCCCCGAGCTGCGCACTGAGTGGCTGAAGGAGGCGGACAAGCTGTACGCCGACGTCGCCACCCGCACCGCCGGCTGCAAGAACCTGGGCGAGATGGGCTTCCACCTGAGCGCGCTCTTCGGACGCGCCGCATGCGCCGAGGACCAGGGCGACCTGAAGGCCGCCGAGGGCTACCTGGCGCAGGCCCGCGACCGCGCGAAGGACACGGACTACGCCGCCGTCGCTGAGATCGCCACCAAGCGCATCGCGTCGCTGCAGCAGTTGGCCACGCGCATCGACCTGCCGAAGAAGCCGGTCGTCCTGCCGCCCCCGACCATCCCGAACCTGGGCGTCACCCCCGCCGGCACCGGCGGCGTGAACGACCTGAAGATCGGCGACCAGAACGCTTCGCTGACGCTGACGCCCTCGGGCGGCGCGCCGGCAGCCCCGGCCACGCCCGCCCCGGCCCCCGCCCCGGCTGACGCGCCGAAGCAGCCGTGACCGGCCCGAAACCCGGACAGCCCGCCCCCGCCGGCGACGACGCCGACGCGGTGGTCGCATCGGACCCCGCCGAGCTCTTCGAGCAGTACGAGCGCCAGCGCGACGCCGACGACGAGACGCCGGTGACGGCCGTCTTCGAGCTCACGCGCGACCTGGACAAGCGCCTGGACAAGTTCCTGGCCGACCGCGTGCCCTTCCTCAGCCGCACGCAGCTGCAGCGGCTGATCGAGGAATCGGCGGTCACCGTCAACGGCCGCGTGCCCAAGGCAAGCACGCGCCTGCACCGCGGCGACCGCGTGGTGGCCACGCTGCCGCCACCGCCCTCCAACGCGATCGGCGCCGAGAACATCCCGCTGCAGGTCCTGTACGAGGACGACCACCTGATCGTGGTGAACAAGCAGCCGGATCTGATCGTGCACCCCGCGCGCAGCCACAAGACGGGCACGCTGATCAACGCGCTGGCGTGGCACTTCATGCACAACTCGGGAGGCACGCTCAGCACCGTGGGCGAGGACATCGCACGCCCCGGCGTCGTCCACCGCCTGGACAAGCACACGAGCGGCGTGATGGTCTGCGCCAAGAGCGACGTGGCGCACTGGCGCCTGGCCAAGCAGTTCGAGCTGCGCAAGACCGAGAAGCGCTACCTGTGCCTGGTGCACGGCGAGGTCGAGCCCGAGGCCGACGTCATCGACCTGCCGCTGGGCAAGCACCCGACGGTCAAGGAGAAGTACGCCGTCCGCCACGACGAGACCGGCAAGCCCAGCCAGACCGTCTACCGCGTGCGCGAGCTCTACCAGGGCTTCAGCCTGGTCGAGGTGG
>CANHFL010000206.1 GCA_947459855.1 Planctomycetaceae bacterium
CGCGTCGTCAGCCGCGAGGACATCCAGAACGCCGTCGCGCGGTTCGCCCGCACCGGCCCGAACGCCGGCGGCGGCGCGCCGGGCGCCGAGGAGATCGACCGCATCGTCAGCGATTCGACCAACGCGGTGCAGCTCGCGCGCGAGATGGGCGCCGACTACCTCTTCGTCGTCGGCATCCTGCAGTACGTGCCGCGCAACACGCAGTACGAGGGCAACGGCATCAAGACCGACATCCAGCAGAAGGCGCTCACGCTCAGCTGGAAGATGATCGACGCCGGCAAGGGTGCCACCGTCGACGGCGGCGAGGTCACGCAGGCCGACGCCGTGCGCCAGACGCAGGGATCCACGGTCGAGACCGAGCTGCTCGACGGACTGCTCCGCGGCGTCTCCGCGCGCATCGTGCAGGACTTCGACGCGCGCGTCGCCGCCGGCCGCGTCCGCACCGGCACGCCGGCGTCTGCCGCGCAGGCGCAGATCACCGTCGAGTGCACGATGGGCGACATGACGTTCCCCGAGTTCGCCCGCAACCAGGACGGCACCTACTCCGTCACGGGCTACGGCCTGATGGCGATGCCCCTCGACGTCGACTGCCAGCTGGACGGCCGCTCGCAGGGCACCGCGCCGGGCACCTTCGCCCTGAGCCCCGGCATCCACAAGCTGCGCCTGGTGCGCCCCGGCTACGAGGAATACAACACGTCCATCAACGTCCGGCCCGAGGGCGGCCAGCGCTTCCGCTTCGCGCTGCGCATGACGCCCAACGAGATGGCGCGCTGGCGCGAGAACACCGCCCTCATCCAGGGCCTGAAGCAGGGCGCGCAGCTCACCGAGGCGCAGGTCAACTACGTCAACGGCCTGGCGCAGTACTTCCGGCAGAGCGGCATCAGCATCCGCCGGGACATCAAGATCGACTCGAACCAGGTTCCGCAGGTCGAGATGAACGGCGTGAACGGCGGCTTCATCTGGCCATGGTGAGGCCCGTCTCCGGGGTTCCGGCGGCCGTTCTCCTTGCCGTGGCGGCGCTGCCGCTTGGGGCCTGCGCGTCGTCGCATGACCGTGCGCAGGCCTTCATGGTGCCCTTCAAGCAGGGGCGGTACGGCTTCGCCGCCTCGCAGGCGGAGCTGGTGGCCCGCGATGCGCCCGCGCAGGACGCGGTCCTGTTCGCGCTGGAGCAGGGGGCGGTCACGCGGTCGGCGGCACGGCTCAAGGAGAGCGACGCCGCGCTCGAGCGCGCCTACGCCCGCATCCAGCAGCTGGGCGAACTCGGCGCGGCATCCGTCAGCGGCGAGATCGCCGCCGCGGTCGTGAACCCGGGCATCCTGAACTACCGCGGCACGGCCTACGACCGCACCATGCTGGCCACGTACAAGGCCCTGAACGCGATGCAGGCCGGCGACATGGCCGGTGCGCGCGTCGAGCTCAAGCGCGCCCAGTTCTTCCAGCAGGACGCGGCCGAGCACTATGCCGAGCGGATCGCGAAGTCCCAGGCGGCGTTCGACCAGGCCGCGCAGGCCCGCGCCAGGAAGGAGGGCGCGGGGGACTACAGCACCGCCAAGGCGCAGGACGACCCCGCCACCAAGACCGCACTCGGCACGCGCTACGACCAGATGCGCGCGCAGTTCCGCCCCTACGCCGAGTGGCAGGTCCCTTGGGCGGACCTGGTCGACGGCATCTGGCGCATCACCAACGCCGCCGACGGGTCGGACTGGACGTCCGCGCGCGACAGCCTGCGCCGCGTCATCGGCATGTCCGGACGCAACGCGTTCCTGAACGCCGACATCGCGGACGCCGAGGCGAACCGCGCGCCCGACCAGGTCGTCTACGTGCTCGTGGAAGCAGGCACCGGCCCCGAACTCGGCGAGTTCAAGCTGAACATCCCCGCGTTCATCCCCGGCATGCCGTTCGTCGGCGTCTCGTTCCCCGTGCTGAAGCAGATGCCGGGCTGCCCGGAAGGCCTGGCGGTCCAGGCCGACGGCGCTCGCACGGAACTCGCCGAGGTCTGCGACTTCGAGCGCGTCGTCGCCAAGGACTTCGACACGCAGCTCCCCGGGATCGTCGCGCGCTGCATCGCGTCCACGCTGACGAAGGCCGCCATCACGTGCGCCATCAACCAGACCGCGAAGAACTCGGGCAGCGACTGGGCCCAGGTGATCAGCCTGATCGGCACCAGCGCCTACGGCATCGCCACCAACCGCGCCGACCAGCGCATCTGGGAGTCGCTGCCGAAGCGCGGCCTCTACGCCCGCATTCCCATGCCGAAGGACCGGCGCCTCTCGATCGAGGGCATCAGCGGCCCGCCCGTCGAGCTCTGCGAGGGAGCCGCGGTCGCCGTCTGGGCCCGCGCCCCGCAGGCGGGCAGCCCGGCCGCCGTCTCCGTCTTCCGGCTCCGTTAGGATCATCGCGCATCCGCGCAAGGAAACCCATGGCAATCCCCCCACGTGCAACGCTCGCCCTCGCCTCCGCGCTCGTCGCGGCCCTCGCGGTCGCCGGCTGCAAGACGACGAACACCGTCACCTCCACGCAGCGCATCATCACCGACCCGATCCTCGACCTCGACGCGTCCGCGGCCCAGGTCCGCACGTCGCGCGCCCCCGGCGACCTGCTGCAGGCCCAGGTCGACCTCTACAACACCTGGATCACCGAGCAGAACGTGAAGTACAAGTGGGAGTGGATCGACGCGGCCGGCAACGTCCTGCCGAACGCCACGTCCACCTGGGTCGGCATGAACATCGCCGCCAAGCAGACCACCACGCTCACCGCGATCGCCCCCAGCCCGCGCGCCGTCGACTTCCGCCTGCAGCTCCGCCGCGCCGGCGACTGACCCGCACGTCACCCCACTCCCCGAGACACACCCATGCGCACCATCGCCACCGCCACGCTCGCCGCCGCCGTCCTCGCTGCCCAGGGCTGCACGTCCGAGTCGCCCTACGTCACCGACGACAGCAAGAAGATCGTCACCATCCAGGCGCTCAACGTGCAGGACTACTCGCAGGCCGCCGGCGACCTGTGCACGCAGCTCCTGCAGTCCGGCCGCCTGGCGCAGGCCCAGCAGACGCTGGCCACCAACGGCGCGCCCGTCATCGTCAAGCTCTCGACGCCGATCAACGAGAGCGACCAGCGCGTCGACATGGCGCTGCTGCTGCAGAAGATGAAGATGACGCTGAACACCACCGGCCAGGCGATGTTCGTCAGCGACGACAAGTCCGCCGCGCAGATCACCGAGGACGCCAAGTTCGCCCGCGGCGACCGCACGCAGACCATCCCCCAGCTGGTGCTGACCAGCAAGCTGATCGCGGTGAAGGCCTCCGCCGGCGGCTTCCTCTCGACCACCAAGCAGGCCAGCTACGTCTTCCAGATGAACCTGGTGGACACCCGCAACGGGCTGGAGCTCTGGAACGGCGAGAAGGACATCACCAAGCAGGGGACCGGGGCGAAGGTCGGTTACTGACCCCGCGCAATCCCCGGGTTGCCGCCGTTCGGCGGATGGGCTTTGCGAATTGCGCGCGGCGGGGCATACTGTGCCCGCCATGAAGCACCTCGCCGCCCTCGCCCTCGCTGCCGCCTTCGTCCCGTGCGCCGTCGCCGCGGACGTCTACGTGACCGGGTTCGACGACTACCTGGCCGGCACGCTCTCGGGCCAGCTGGCGTGGATCGGCACCGGTGGCAGCTGGGCCGTGAGCGCGTCGGTCAACGCGGGCCAGACCGGGTTCAGCCTCATCACCAACGACGGCGCGCTGTTCCCGCCGAGCGGCTCCGGCAGGATGGTGCGCATGACGACCGGGCGCTTCGGCGCCGACCGCACCAAGGCCTGGCTGGACCTGGCCAACAGCGGCAAGTGGGCCGCGGCCAGCGCGGGCGGCAACAACGTGCTCGAGACGCGCGTCAAGCTCTACGTCCCCTCCGGCAACCTCGTCC
>CANHFL010000207.1 GCA_947459855.1 Planctomycetaceae bacterium
AAGGCCGGCTGGATCGCCTCGCCGATGCGGCCCGCGAAGCTCTGCGCCTGCTGCAGGCGGGCGTCGCCCTCCGCGCGCGGGAATGCGCTGAGCCACCACATCGCCACCGAGATCGCCAGGATCGTGGTGCCGGCGTTGCGGAGGAAGACGTTGGCGCGGTCCCAGGTGACCAGCGCGGCGTTGCGAAGGCTTGGCACCTTGTACGTGGGCAGCTCCAGAACCAGCGGGCGCGCCGGGCCGCGCAGGATCGTCCGCCGTGCCAGCGCCGCGCTCAGCAAGCCGGCCGCGGCGCCCAGCGCGTAGCACGCCGCGAAGGCGACGCCCGCGAACCACGCGGGGCGCCCGACGGACAGGATGCCGATCAGCAGCACGTACACCGGGATGCGTGCGCTGCAGCTCATGAACGGCGCGGCCAGGATCGTTGCCAGCCGGTCGCGTCGGTCCGGGATCAGGCGGCTGCTCATGATGCCCGGCAGCGCGCACGCATGGCTGGAGAGGAGCGGCACGAACGCAAGCCCGCTGAGCCCGAAGCGCGCCATGACGCGGTCGACGGCGAACGCCGCGCGCGCCAGGTAGCCCGAGTCCTCGAGCAGCGAGAGCAGGAAGAAGAGCAGGCAGATCTGCGGCAGGAAGACCAGCACGCCGCCGATGCCCGGGATGATGCCGCCGGCCACGAGGTCCGCGAGCAGTCCCGGCGGCAGCGCGCGGCGCGCCGTCTCCGCCGCAGTTCCGAAGAACCAGTCGATGCCCTCCATCGGCACGCCCGCCACGAAGACGATGCTGGCGAAGAGCGCCGCCATCATCGCCGCGAAGCAGGCGACGCCGAGCACCGGGTGCGTGAACGCGACGTCCAGGCGGTCGGCCAGCGTGTCCTGGGTGCGGCCCTCGACGACGGTGCCGGGCGCGGCCGCGGCGACCACGCTGTCCGCCCAGGACGCAAGCTCCGACGGATCGGCGTCGGCGGGGGGGACCTTCTGCAGCCGCGCGACCAGTGCGTCGGGGTCGAAGGGCAGCGCCGCGACGGTGTCCAGCGCGACGTCGAGCGCATTGATTCCCTCGCCGGAGCGCGCGCTGACCGGCACCACGGGGCAGCCCAGGAGCCGCGCCAGCGTCGCGGCGTCGACCATCGTGCCGCGCTTGCGCGCCAGGTCGACCATGTTCAGCGCCACGACCGCCGGCAGGCGGCGCACGAGCGCCTGGGCCGCGAACTGCAGGTTTCGGCGCAGGTTCGTGGCGTCCACCACGACCAGCATCGCGTCTGGCACCGCACCGTCGATCGTGCCGGCCAGGCAGTCGCGGCAGACCTGCGACTCCGGGACGTCGAGCGCCAGCGAGTACGCGCCCGGCAGGTCGATCAGCTCGAACTCCGCGCGGCCCTCGCCGGTGCGGTGGGTGCCCACGCGGCTCTCGACGGTTGAGCCGGGGAAGTTCGCGGTGCGCGCCCGCATGCCGCACAGGCGGTTGAAGAGCGTCGTCTTGCCGGTGTTCGGGTTGCCCAGGACCGCGATCCGCGGGAGCGGCGCGCGGGTGTCCCCGGCGGGCGTCGCGGGCGCGCGGCTCATCGCGCCGTCGGCGGGGCGCCGTCCCTGATCGGCGTGACGAGGATGCGGGACGCGACGTCGCCCGAGAGCCCCAGCCGCGTGTCGTCGATCTGCACGATGCACGGCGCGCCGCCGCGGCAGACGGTGACCTCGCAGTCGTGGTGCATCCCCATGGCGTGCAGCAGGCAGCGGTCGCCCTCGGGCAGGCCGGTCAGCTGCGAGCAGTCGACGATCGCGCGCTCGCCGCGCTTCAACTGCGTCAGCGGGACGCGCACGGGGGCGGGCTGTCCGCCGTCACGGGATTGGTCCGGGGTGGGGGCCATCGACCAGCGTTGGATCGTATTGCGACTCAGTCGCAGGATCAACCTTCGGGGGGCGGAAGTGGCGCTGGCGGTGCCTCGGAGGCCGATTCCGGAGGCCGCTCTCCGGTTTCCCGGTACCCGCGGCGCTGGGCCGCGTACACGGCGGGTGCCACTGGCAGGCTGGGCGCCCGGCCGCTCTGCCACTGGTGGTGCAGTCCGCGCAGGAAGGGCACGCACCATTGGCAGCCGGTGCCGGCTCCCAGGCACTCGGACAGCTGGCTGGCGACGGCCGGCCGTTCGCGCTCCATGTAGTTGACGAGCTTCCGCAGGCTGACGCGGAAGCAGAGGCACACGTGGTCGTCGGGCTGCATGCCCGCGGGGGGCGGCCCGGCGTCGGTCACTTCTGGTCGCCCTTCGGCGCGGTGTCCTTCGGCTCGGGCGCGGGCTCGATGCTGCGGACCTCGTAATCGAAGGCGTACGTCAGGTAGGGGCCGACCATCGGGGGCACCTCGAACGCGCCCGGGTTGCTGCGGTTCGGGTCGACGCGGACGCGGGGGCGAACAACCGCGGTCACATCGACGTCGCCGAAGTACCAGCGGTCGCCCTGACGGATGCGGCTCGCCTGCGTCGTCGACAGGGTCACCGGCACTCGGAACTGGCGGGTGCCGTTCTGGAAGAGCAGGTCCATCGATGCGCCGTTGTTGTCGGCGCGCGCGGTCGCCGGGTCGATGCGGCCGACCCAGGTGAACGTGCGGATGTAGCGGCGGTTCGCGCGGGTGCACCACGATTCGAGCTTCCGCAGGTGGTTGTTGAACGCGACCGACTCGCCGCCGTTGGCCGGCGATTGGGGAGCCGAGTCGAAGGCCGACAGGTACTCGGCCTGAAGCATCGACAGCAGGCCGCCGGGCCCGATGGACGGATCGGCGGGCACGACGTCGGCTGGCGGGACCGGGGGCACCGTCGGCGCGGCCGGTGCCGGCGCGGCGGGTGCGCCGCCTTGCGCCTGTTTCGCCTGGTCCGCAAGCGCTGCCTTGAGCTTGGCGATCTCCGTCTTGAGCTCGTCCACCATGGTCTTCCACTGCTCGTTCTCCTGGCGCAGCCGGTCGATCTCCTTCTGGAGGTCGCTCTGGCTCTGCTGCGTGGCGGGAGCCGCGAGCGCGGTGGCGCCCACGAGGGGGCCAGCGAGGCAGGCGGCGAACAGGGTTCCGGCGGCGAGCGTCTTCATGCGCATGGCTCGGCGGATGATACGGGTGGACCCGGCGCTGCGTGGGCTAGCATGAAGCCCGCGGGCGTGCCCGGCGGCCCCGGCGCACCATCGCGGAGGTAACCGAATGGATCGCATTCACTCGCTGGTCGGCTTTGCGCGTCGGCGCCTCTTGCTGGAGGCGTGGGTCGCTGCATCGCTGCGGGCGGGGGTGGTCGTGGCCGCGCTCGTGCTGGCGCTGGTGGTGGAGCGACGGCTGCTTGGCGCGAGCGATGCGCTGGGCGTGCCCTCGCGGAGCATGGGGTTCCTGTTGGCGACGGTGGCCGGGGCGGTGCTCGCGGCCGCGGCGATCGGTGCGTGGCCGGCCTGGAGCCGGCGCCGCACGGACGGGAGCATCGCCCTGGAGGTCGACGCGCGCCTGGGTACGGGCGAGCGCTTCTCGACGGCGCTTGCGCTGGAGTCGGCCGGGGCGTCGGACCCGTTCGCGCGCGCCGCCGTGGCGGACGCCGTCGCGCTGGCCGCGGACCCCGACGTCGCGTCGCGCGCGCGCGTGGCGTTCGAGGTGCACCAGCCGCACCGCTGGTGGATCGCGCCTGCGCTCCTGCTGCTGGCCGTGGCGGCGTGGTTCGTGCTGCCGGATCCCGCGCCGCTCGCACGGCGTGCGCAGCCGGGCGGCGACGCGGTGCAGCAGGTGGCTGCGAAGGCGCCCTCGCCGGAGGAGAAGCGCCTGGAGGAACTGGTGCGGCGCATCGAGGAGACCCCGGAACTCGCCGGCAAGCTGCAGGCCGAGCTGGACGCGGCCAAGCGGTCGCTGGCCGAGGATTCGGCGGCGAAGGTGCGGTCGGCGG
>CANHFL010000208.1 GCA_947459855.1 Planctomycetaceae bacterium
CGCTGGCGATGAACTGCGTGCTGCTGGAGCGGCCCGCGGCCCCGGGCCTGCAGCGCCACCCGGCGCGCGCGGGCGACCCCGTCGAGCGCGTGCTGGTCGAGTCCGGCGCCGGCCGCAAGTGGGGCGAGAAGGAGATCGCGACCTACGGCCTGGAGCGCATGCCCGACGGCCGCGTGCGCTGCATCGAGGACGCGATTGCCGAGATCGGCGTCGACCCCCGGGCGGTCGACCACGTGGTGGTGACGCACCTTCACTTCGACCACTGCGGCGGTCTCTCGCGGCTGGATACCAGCGGCGCGCCCGAGCAGGTCTTCCCGCACGCCCGGGTCCACGTCCAGCGGCAGGAGTGGTCCGACGCGCTGGCCAACCGCAGCACGATGACGCGCACGTACCTGCGCCCCAACCTGGACACGATCGCACCGCAGCTGGTGCTGCACGAGGGCGACACCGAGGTCCTGCCCGGCCTGCGCGTGGCGCCCACGCCGGGCCATACGTGGGGCCACCAATCGGTGCGCTGGCGCGATTCGCTGGGCACGGTGTGCTTCCCCGGCGACCTGGTCCCGACCGTCCACCACCTGCATCCCTCGGCCAGCCTGGGCTACGACATGCTGCCCTACGAGACGATGCTGACGAAGCGCGCGCTCCTGGAGCAGGCTTCCCGCGAGGGATGGCGGCTGGTGCTGGATCACGAGCCCGGCGATTGCGCCGTGCGGCCCGTCGGCGCGGCCTGAACCTGTATCCTGCGGGGGTCCCTCCCGCGCGCCGCATCCCAGCGGTCGACGCCGCCGGCGCGCACCGGGCGGGGCAGAGGAACCCCCATGCGCCGCAAGACGCTCTTCCCGCTCATCGCGCTGAATGCCGGCCTCCTGGCCGCGCTGGTCGCGGTCACGTTCATGCCGTCCGCCTTCGCCCAGCTGCGCCCGCGTTCGAACTACACGATGACCGGCGGCACCGTGAACGGCATCGTCCAGGGCGTCGTCTACATCTCCGACGAGACGACCAACGAGCTGGTCGCCGTCAGCTGGTACGAGAACCAGAAGCGCCTGGTCGGCCTGGGCTACCGAAACATGACGTCCGACGCCGCGCAGTTCGGCCGCACCCGCTGAGGCACAGGAGCACCCACCATGGAACAGAACACCACCGCTCCCGCCGCCCCCGCGCGACGCACCTCGACCCCCGCCGCCGTCGCCCTCTGGGCGAGCGCCTTCATCCTGGCCGCGCTGACCATCGTGCAGGCCGGCCGCCTGCCGCTGAACGCGGCGTTCGCCGGTGCCGCCAACCAGGGCAACCAGGGCGTCAGCGTCGTCACCTGCGAGACCGGCCTCGGCCCCGACAACAAGCCCTACGAGGCGCTCTGGGTCCTGGACAGCCGCGGCGAGATGCTGTTCATCTACTACATCGAGAACGCCAACGCCGGCGAGAAGTCGCTGCTCCTGCGCCAGGTGGTGCCGGTGCCCGACCTCTTCCGCCAGGCCCGCGGCGGGAACTGACTGCGTGCAGCCGCGTGGCGTCGATGCCGTGATGGCCGCGCGCCGCGCGGAGTCGTTCACGAAGCGGTCCATCAAGGGCGCGTCGAAGCAGCAGGCGCTGCGGCTGGCGATGTCCATGCTGGACCTCACCACGCTCGAGGGCAAGGACACGCCCGAGAA
The DNA here is from genome assembly GCA_947459855.1 of Planctomycetaceae bacterium. Lineage (GTDB taxonomy): Bacteria > Planctomycetota > Phycisphaerae > Phycisphaerales > SM1A02 > UBA966. The sequence continues at coordinate 1,650 of CANHFL010000208.1, forward strand.
GGTGCGCGGCCTCTGCCGCAAGGCGATCCATCCGGTGGACGTGCCCGTGGGCCGTCCGCCGCTGGACCCGCCCGTGCCCCACGTGGCCGCCGTGTGCGTCTACCCGATGATGGTGCCCGTCGCGAAGGAAGCGCTCGCCGGCAGCGGCGTGAACGTCGCGGCCGTCGCGACGGGCTTTCCCAGCGCGCAGTACCCCCTGGACATCCGCCTGCGCGACTGTGCCGAAGCGATCGCCGCGGGTGCCGACGAGATCGACATGGTGATCAGCCGCGGGCTGTTCCTGGCGGGGCGGTTCGACGAGATCGCCCGCGAGATCCGCGAGACGCGCGCGCTGTGCGCGGCGCCGCCCAAGGGCGTGCCGGCGCACCTGAAGATCATCCTGGAGACCGGCGAGCTGGAGACGCTGGACAACGTCCGGCGCGCCAGCGACCTGGCGATCGAGGCATCGTGCAACGTCCCCGGCACGCCCGCGCCGAAGGACGGCGAGGTCTTCATCAAGACGTCCACCGGCAAGGTCCAGCCGGCGGCCACCATGCCGGTGACGCTGGTGATGCTCGAGGCGATCCGCGACCACTGGATGCGGACCGGCATGCGGATCGGCATGAAGCCCGCGGGCGGCATCCGCACCGCGAAGCAGGCCGTGTCCTACCTGGTGATGGTCAAGGAGACGCTGGGCGACGCGTGGCTCACGCCGCACCTGTTCCGGTTCGGCGCCAGCGCGCTGGCAACGACATCGCGCGGCAGCTGCTTCGGATGCAGGGCGGCGGCTACGTCGCGGGCTACGACGTCAGCGAAGCGTGAGGCAGCACGCGCCCCGCCCCACTTACCTTCGCTGCTTCGCCCAGAAGTCGCGCAGCATCGCGGGGAACTCCGCTCCCATGGCCGCCGCGGCGCTCGCCTCGGCTGCGGCCGGGTAGCGCGCGGCGTCGCCCGAGCCGTCCAGTTCGTTCAGCCAGCGCTTGGTGGCGCGGAGCGCCTCGGGACCCTTCGCGAGCAGTCGGTCGACCATGGCGGCGGACTCGGCCGGCAGCGCCTCCGCCGTCGCCGCGCAGTGCGTCGCCAGGCCGTGGGCGACCGCGGCGCGTCCGTCGAGCAGCGCGCCGCCCATCGTGAGCGCGCGCACGCGGCCAGGCAGGGCGTTCGCCAGCAGTGCCGGCAGGTTCACCGCCGGGCTCACGCCGATCCGGTGCACGGGGTAGCCGAGCTGCGCGTCGGGCGCCACGATCACGAAGTCGCACCCGGCCAGCACCGCGCACCCGCCCGCGAGCGCCGCGCCCTGCACCTGTGCGACGACGGGACAGGGGAGCGCGCGCAACCGCTGCACGCAGCCGCTGAGCGCCCGCACGAAGTCCGCCAGCAGTTCCGGCCGCTCGGCGCATGCACCAAGGTCGAACCCTGCGCAGAAGGCCGCACCCTCGCCGCGCAGCAGCAGCACGTCGATGCGCTCGCCGGATTCCGCCGCGGCGCGCGTCTCGGCGGCCGACAGGGCCGCATCGAGCGCCGCGAACATCGCGTTACCCATCGCGTTGCGCCGCGAGGGATCCGCGAGCGTCAGCGTGCCGTGGCGGCCGTGCTGGTGGAAATGGGCGGGCATCGGTTCCCACACGGTACGGAAATCCCGTGCCCCCGTCACACACCGCGCGGGGCACCCCGTATTCGGGACGCCGGGACCGATGTTCACCCTCTGGGACCGGTTCGTCGCCGTGTTCCGTCCACGCTCACGCGCGACGGCGCCCCTCCGGAAGGTCCGGAGGGGTGTTTTTCACGTCAATTCCAGCCGCCGCTCCGCCTGGCGCGTGCGCTCGGCGGCCAGACCGGCCAGCGCCGAGCGCGCGGCGCGCTCCATGGCAGGCAGGGGCATCGCCGCGGCCGTCACCGGGCGCTCAGCGGCCTGCGAAGGAAGCTGCGGCACGTGGACGAAACCCGCGAACGCCGGTTCACCCGTGCGCAGGCGCCGCTCCAGGACGTGGAACATCACCTCGTTGCACAGGAACGTGCCGGCCGTCATCGAGAGGCCGCATGGCACGCCGGCCATCAGCGCGGCCTCGAGCATGTGCCGCACCGGCAGCGCCGCGAACAGCGCGTCCGGCGCGCCGGGAACCACCGGTTGATCGTGCACCACCGCGCCGCCGTTGTCCGCGATCGAATAGTCGCGCAGGTTGACCGCCACGCGCTCGATGCTGATCTCGCCGCGCGTGTGCGCCTCGCCGAACATGACGACCGCGTCGGGGCGTAG
>CANHFL010000209.1 GCA_947459855.1 Planctomycetaceae bacterium
CGAGCCAGCTCAGCCCACCGCGGAGTCGCCTGCATCCGATGCAGGGGCGTGCGATTCGACCACGCTGCCGCCGCGGTCCCTGGCGCTGTCGGACGGCATCCGCGCAGCGCTCGGCGCGTCCCGATGCGTCGCGCCGGACGTGGCGGCTCGGGCTGCCGGCGCGGTGTGCGCGGCGCTTGCCGCTGCCGGACGGGAGATCACGCGCGACGACCAGCACGTGGGCTCGCTCGTGGCCGGGGCGCGGGCATGGCTGGATGCGGGGCGCGCCGGGCTGGACGGTGGCGACGGCACGGCGGCGCGGGAGGAGGCCGTCCGGAAGTTCGCCGCGGGGTTGCTGCGGGCCGCGGCGGTCGAGCAGGCGTCGATGGCCGCAACCGAAACCAACCGCAACGCACTGCTGCGGTTCGCGGATGCCGCCCGTGAGGCGATCGCGGCGATGGGCGGCGCTGCAGGCTGGTCCAGGTCCGAGATCGACGAGGAAGCGACGGTTGCCCGCGAACGCGTCCGCGTGGTGGCAGGGCTGGTGGGCAACCCATTCGTGCCCGCGTGGATGCCGGCCGCTGCCGACACGATGGAGGCCCCGCCCGCGGTACGCACGATCAGGGATGCGCTTGCGTCGGATCCGGCGCTGGCCCTGACGGCGAGCCGCCAGGGCATCCGGGCCGGGATCGTCGCCTTGGTCGCGTCGCCCGAACTTGCCGATGCCCGGCGTCGTGCCGGCCGCCGAGCGGTGGCCCGCGACGTGGCGGATGCCGCGCTTCGTGCGTTCGATGCGTGGATCCGGCGTGCGCGCCCGGCCGACTTCAACGCCGCGCAAAAAGGGCAAGGATCGGACGGTTCGCCGAAGCGCCCACCATCCGATCCGTCAGCCCACCTGCCCTGCGACGGGCACCCGGCAGGTCCCTTTCCTCAACCCGAAGGCCGAGCATCGCGAGTTCCGGCCGAGGCCGCCCAACCCGATCGACGCTGCGACTGTCCGATCCACGTCGCACGCGTGCAAGTGCATGACCCGGGAAGTTCCTTCTTCCCGGGCACACATGCACGCAGATTCGCGGGCTGTGCGGCCTGCGCACACGCCGTGGCGGCCTGTGAGGGCCGTGCGGGGCCGTTCTCGGGCGCTGCGGGCCGGATCAGGCCCCCGCCACGCGCTTCAGCAGGGTCACACGGCCGATCGGCACCCATTCCGCCACCAGGATGTCACCGTTGGCGAGCCAGATGGCGTCGTGCGGGTGCACGAACTTGCCGGGGATGAACTTATCGCGCGGCGCGCCGCGCAGGCTGCTCGGATGGCCGTCGCACAGGTGCACGACCGGCTTGTTCTGGCCGTCGACGATGGTGACGACGCTCTCCAGGTCCGGGACCAGCATGAGCTCGCCGCGCGTCTTCATGTCGCAGGGCATGCGCTGGCCCTCGGTGACGAAGCCCAGGTGCTTGCCGTCGAGCGTCAGGTACTGGATCCTCCGGTTGCCGCGGTCGGCGACGCAGAGCGTGGGCTCCTTGGTGAACGCGGTGCCACGCAGGTCGACCAGCAGCCCGTGCGGGCAAGAGACCTGGCCGGGGTCCTTGCCCGGATGCGCGACGATGCGCTTCCACTTGCCGTCGGTGCCGAATGCATGGATGTAGCTGCCGCCGTAGCCGTCGCCGACGAAGACCGTGCCGTCCGGGCCGAACGTCGCGTTCGTCGGACACCATTGGTCGGGGCTCTTGTACACGCCGCTCTCCATCGGGCAGCCCGCCTCCCAGACGACGGTGCCGTCCAGCTTCGTCTTCACGAGCAGCCGACGGCCGGTGTCACAGTGGTAGAGGTACTCGCCGTCGGATTCGGCATGCAGGTCCAGGCCGTGCGCGCCGCCCGCGAACGCCGCGCCCCAGCTGCGCAGGAACGTGCCGTCCGGCGAGAACACCAGCACTGCGTCCTTCGTGGGACTGGTCGGGTGCACGGTGTGCGCCAGGTAGATGTTCCCCGCTGCGTCCTGCGCCACGCCGTGCGTATCGCCGTAGACGATGTCGGCCGGCGGCTTCAGCCAGTCGTGCATCACCTGGTAGCGGTTGCTGCCGGAGCCGACGACGATCGGCTGCGCGGCGCCGGCCGGCACGGGCGGCGCGCCGGTGCCGTCGAGCAGGCTGCGCGCGGCCTGCGCCGGGCGCGCGATCGCGGACGACGCGGCGGCGGCGCCCATGGCGGCGGCCATCATCAGGAAGTCTCGGCGTGCGGTGGTCATGCGGTTCGTACCTCTCGGGGAGGCGCCGGTTCGGCGCCAGGTGTGCGGAAGCTGCGATCGATGCACGAGGCCGGGTCAGGGACCGGCGACGGGCGGACCGTCGACGGTCGAGGTCCCGGGGACCCCGGCACCGACGACGATCTCGACGGACGGATGGGACCGGCGGAAGGCATCGATGCCGGCCGCGGAGATGCGCGTGTCCCAGACGAACACGCGGCGGAGCGCGGGAAGCGAGCCCAGCGGGGCGAAGACCGCGTCGGTGGCCTTCGTGCCGACCAGGTTCACGACCTCGGCCTTCGGGCAGTGCGCCAGGACGGCGCCGATGCCGGCGTCGGTGAGCGCGGTGTGGTCCAGCCGCAGCGTGCGCACGTTCGGCATCGAGGGCGCGCCGGCGGCGCCGGCGTCGGTCACGGCGGTGCGGGCCAGCGAGAAGCGCTCGATGCGGTCGGCGAACGGCGCGAGCGCCGCCAGGTCGGCGTCGCCGAACGCACGGGCGCCCGGCACCGAGACGTCGAAGGTCGGCGCGTTGCGTGCGACCGGCGCGACATTGATGCCGCGGGTGCGCAGCGCGCCCCCCTGCTCGACCAGTGCGGCGGGGATCGGCGCCATGCCGGCCCAGAACGCGGGCGAATCGGCCGCGACGTCGCGCGGGCGCGCGGCTGCCGGACCAGCAGGCGCGGCGCCGGGCACGCCGGCGGCGCCCTTCGGCAGTTCCATGGGGGCGCCGGCCTTGATCCACGTGCGGAGGGCCGCGACCTCTTCGGGCTTCAGCCGCTCGCCCTTCGGGGGCATGGCCTCGTCGTGGCCCGCAGGCAGCAGCACGCGTGCGATCAGCAGGCTGCCGTCCGGGTTCACGGGATTGGCGATCCAATCGCCTTGGTCGTTCTTGCCGTGCACGCTCTCCGCGTCGTCCAGCGAGAGGCCGCCCTTGTGCTTGCCGTTGCCGTGGCACTGGTAGCAGCGGTCCTCGAGCAGCGGCAGCACCTTTGACGCGTAGAGCGTGGCGCCGTCCGACGGCGTGCCCGATCCCTCAGGCGCGGCCGCGGCACCGCCCGCCGGGGTCGCTGCGGCGCCGGGCCCGGCCTGGGCCGGTGCAGCGCCGGTATCCGCGCCCGCGCCGGAGGCCTTCCGCTCGCCGAGGATCGGCTGCAGGACATAGTTCTCGCCCCACACCATGTCGCCGCCAAGGTGACCCACCCAGGCGACCATCACGGCCAGCACGAACACGCCGATCCGCACCACCGGAACCAGCTGCGCCGCGGTGCGGCTGCCTTCGCGCGTGGCGCGGGTGGCCATCCAGGCCAGCGCCAGCAGGAACACGGCCACGGCGATGCCCAGCCAGCGGTGCCAGAACAGCGATGCGCCGGCGCCTTCGTCCCAGGCGAAGAACCATCCGGAGAGGCACGCTCCCGCGGCACCGATCGCGGCGATCCACAGCCCCGGCACCGTGAAGCCGGAAAGCTGCCGGCGGCGCTGGACGGCCCGCACGGCCTCGGCCACGCCGGCACCCAGCACGAGCCCCAGCGGGAGGTGCACGAACAGCGGATGCGTCCGCCCCAGGACCTGGAGGAACACGGGCGCGGAGACCTCGGCGATCACGGACGCAGGCATGCAGGAAGCCTACCGGGCAGGCGGTAGGGTGTTGCAGGTGGTAC
>CANHFL010000210.1 GCA_947459855.1 Planctomycetaceae bacterium
AGGTGGGCGGGGGCCTGTGTGGGACGGGGGGAAAAGTAGCCCCAATTCCGGGCTCGGGGAAACTCCGAAATGCCGGATCTGCGCAGGAATCCGTCAGGCCCCCCGGCCAGGGGCCCCTGGCCCCGCAAAACGAACCGCCGCCCCTGGCAAGCCAGGGGCGGCGGAGAGAAGGATCCTCAGTGTGAGGTTCCGGCCGTGTCGCTCAGGCGCGACGGCGGCGCGAGGCGAAGCCCGCCAGGCCGAGGAGCGCCAGGGCGCCCGGGGCCGGGATGTTGTGGAACACGCGGCTGTCCGCCTGGTTCGTGCCGGTGTTGAACGCGGCCGAGCCCGAGAAGGTCAGAGTCCAGCTGGCATCCGTGATGCTGCGGTTGACCAGGAAGTGGCCGACCCAGACGCCCAGGTTGCCGGCGGCGCTGGCGGAGTCCTTCGCGCCGGTCCAGTTCGAGCTGGCGGTGGCCAGGTTGATGGCCAGGATGTCCGGCGAGGTCGGCGAGCCGTTGTACCAGCCGGCGAGGGCCGGGATGGTGGTGGCGTTGTTCGTGGTGTAGTTCGTGAAGTTCGGGTCGCCGGCCGAGGAGTACGAGGTGAAGAACTCGCCGCCGTACGAGAAGCCGCCGAGGGTCACGAAGCTGTCGACCGACGAGGTGCTCGACGTGTCGTCGATGGGCTTCCACTTCGAGGGAGCCACGCCGGCCTGCTGCACGAAGGCAGCGCCGCCGGTGACGGCGATGTTCATGTTGAAGACGTTGAGCAGCTTGTCGCCCGCGGTGTTGAAGCCCGCGAAGACGTCGACGATCGTGTTCGAGCCCGAGCTGCGGGCGATCGCCTGCCAACCCGTGAAGCCGGCGTTCGCAGCAGCGGCGAGCGAAGCGGCACCGATGAGACCAATCATTCCGATCTTGTTCATAGCCCTAGTTCCCTTCCCGCACGTGGCGGGTCACAGATGTAAAGGCGTGGATCCCTTCTCTTCTCGGTCACTCTGGCCCTCTGCCAGGTCACCTGGAACCTCACTCCTCGCACAGAACCTAGCTCAGGGGGTTGGAGAGTCAAGGAACGGGCTCGCTTCCGGGCTTGAAAAACGGGTTCAGGACCCGTTGCGAAGGTCGATCTGTGCCGTTCTCGGGGCAGATTCCCGCCCTGTAGCACTGCAGCGCGGCTATTTCCGGACACGGAGAATCGGCCCAAACGTCCGGGGAATGCGCTTTCTGGCGTCATAATGTCCGCCCCGAGGCCCCGTTGGCCCTCCGGGGTCCCCCTGAACCTCCCATGCGCGTCTATCTCGAGACCTTCGGCTGCCAGATGAACGAGCTCGACAGCGAGCTGGTGCGGGGCAGCCTGCAGTCCTTGGGCTACCAGTTCGTCGACGACGACGCTGCGGCGCAGGTGATTCTCTACAACACGTGCTCGGTGCGCGAGCTTGCCGAGCAGAAGGCGCTGAGCCGCGTCGGCATGGTGGGCGTGCGCAAGCGCGAGGGCGAGGAGTTGATCCTGGGCGTGCTGGGCTGCATGGCGGAGCGCGACGGCCTGGACATGCTGCGCCGCCACCCGCAGGTCGACATCCTCTGCGGCCCCGGCGAGCTGGACCGCCTGCCGCAGCTCATCGACAACGTGCGCCGCTCGCGCGCCGGCGAACGCGCCGAGTCGCGCGGCGTCGCGCTGGCGGGCAACAAGTCGCGCCGAACGTCGACGCTGGCGGCAGCCGAGGACGGGCTGGAGTCGCTGGACCTCTCCCGTGCCTTCGACCCGTCCGCGCGCGAGCAGCCGTGGAGCGCCTACGTCCGCATCACGCGCGGGTGCAACAAGTTCTGCACGTACTGCGTGGTGCCCTACACGCGCGGCGCCGAGGTGCACCGGCCGCCCGACCACATCGTCGAGGAATGCCGCCGACTGGCCGACGCGGGCGCGATCGAGGTGACACTGCTGGGGCAGACCGTCAACCACTACCGCTACGTGCACGGCACCGCGCTGACGGTGGGCGGCGCCGAGGCGCCGCAGGTGGGGCCGGGCCTGAAGGCCATCCGCCAGCCCGTTCCCGCGGGCCAGCGCGCCACGACGTTCGCACAACTGCTGCGCCGCATCCATGACGAGGTGCCCGCGATCCGGCGGCTGCGCTTCGTCACCAGCTATCCGCACGACTTCGGCCCCGACGTCCTGGAGACCATGCGCGACTGCCCGCGCATCTGCCGCTACCTGCATGCCCCCGCGCAGAGCGGGAGCGACGCCGTGCTGGCGCGCATGAACCGCGGCTACACCGTGGCCGAGTACGAGGCGTTCGTCGCCCGCGTCTTCGAGTGGCTGCCGGACGCCACGCTGGCAGGAGACATCATCGTCGGGTTCCCCGGCGAGACCGACGCGGACTTCGAGGCCACGTGCTCGCTGGTCCGGCGCCTGCCGTTCAAGAACAACTTCATCTTCAAGTACTCGCCGCGGCCCGGGACCGTCGCGATCGACCGGTTCGCGGACGACGTTCCCGACGAGGTGAAGCGCCTGCGCAACAACCAGCTGCTGGCGATCCAGGGCGAGACCAGCGCCCGGGTGCATACCGGGTGGGTCGGGAAGTGCGTGGACGTGCTCTTCGACCAGGTCCGGGCCCGGGACCGCGCCGACGTCGCTCCGGCCGGGGTTTCTCTGCGGATCGGGGGGGCGCCGATCGGCTCCGCGCCCGTCGAACGGTCGTGGCAGGCGGTCGGACGGACCCCCGGCGACCTGATCGTCGCGGTTGACGTTGAGTCGGAAGAGGCTGCCCGGGCATGGCTGGGCCGGATCGCCGCCGTTCGGGTGACGGATGCCTCGTCCCTGCTGCTTCGTGGCCTGATCGAGTCGGCGGCGGTCTCATAAAAACGGCGATTTCATCAGCCGAGGCCTTGGCCCCTTCAGGCACGAGCGTGAAATCCGCCTCCGCATCTCAAAAACCCGCCGTGATTGGCTTGCCCGCTCCGGGAATGGGGTCATTCTCTCGCTGATCCCTGTCGGCGCTCGGGCTGACGCTTGCAGGGGTCATCGTTCCCCCTGGTTGGGTTGACCCCTTCTCCCCAACCGCCCTCCCTTTCACGCTCAGCCCACAGAAAGGTTTGTGTCATGAAGATCGGTCTGCTTGCTTGCGGCATCGCCGCCGGCGTGTGCACCTCCTCGTTCGCTGGCTTCGTGGGTTGGACCGCGAAGATCCAGGATCGCGGCACGCACTACACGATGGACGTGTTCGCGGGCATGGAATCTGCCTCGGACAAGCTCCTCAACGTGTTCAACATGAACATCACGGCGTCGGGCACCACGTTCTTCCAGCAGTCGGGCGTGGCCAACTCGAAGTGGAAGCCCATCGATGACACGTCCAGCACGGCGTCCATCGACAGCTTCGTGACGCTCGGCGGCTTCTCGTACAACGGCGAGTTCTTCTCGTCGTACTCGACCGCCGGCGACCCGAACTTCACCAACTACACCGCGTCGAACCAGACGACCATCCCGGCGCTCGCCGGCTGGTACAACGGCGCCCCGACCGTGTCGGACATCTTCGCGGTCAACCTCTCGAGCTTCGCGGGCGACACCGTGGCCAACAGCGCCTCGGCCTCGTTCGGCGTCTGGGTTGCCCACTTCGCCTTCGCGAAGAGCGCGACCAACTCGACCGCGAACATCTCGTTCAGCGGCCGTGGCGCCTTCAACAGCGGCACCAACCTGCTCGACACGCGCATCTTCGCGGTCGGTCCGGTTCCGGCGCCGGGCGCCCTCGCGCTCCTCGGCCTCGCGGGCTTTGCCTCGCGTCGCCGTCGCGCCTGAGTGCGACCTCTGATCTCCACTCGCCTTTCTGGCGACTGAATCGGGAAACGAGCGCCGCCTGCCCTCACCGGCAGGCGGCGTTTTCCTTTTTCGCCCCGGGAGGG
>CANHFL010000211.1 GCA_947459855.1 Planctomycetaceae bacterium
CCCGTCGTAGAGCAGGTCGCTGGTGTAGGGGGTACCCATCACCAGGTGGACGCGGGACGTCGTGGGGCGCCAGTGGTCGCGGGCCTTGGTGCCGGCCGGCGGGCCCACGAACAGCTGGTGGATGAAGCCCCGGAACGGCGCGATGCCGGTACCCGTGGCCAGGAAGACGTAGTCGTGGGCGTCGACGTCGGCGGGCAGCAGGAAGCGCTTGCCGTTGGGCCCGGCGACCGCGATCGGGTCGCCCGCGCGCAGGTCGCACACGTGGTTCGAGCAGACGCCCAGGAACAGGCGATGGTCGGTGGGGTCGTCCTTGTCGGACTGGGGCTCCCGCTCGCCGAGCAGGCGCTTGCAGGTGGTGGCCAGCACCTTGCCCTCGCCGTCCTCGCCGTACGTGGGGCTGGCGATCGAGTACAGGCGCACCTTGTGGGCCTTGCCGTTGGCGTCGGTGCCCGGGGGAACAACGCCGAACGACTGGCCGGCCACCCAGGCGCCCTCGAGCGGGGTGCCCGAGACGTCGATGCAGACATGCCGGACGAACGAGGCGGACTTGCCCTTGGAGCACAGTTCGCTGTGGGAAACCTTCGCGGTGACGGGCGCCGTGGGGAGCACCGCGTGCATGCGTGCCTCGGGCAGGGTGGGCTCGCCCGGGAGGCGGGGGTGCTTGTCGGCGGCGGTGGGCTCGGCGGGGCTCGCGGTGCTCATAAGGTGGTTATCTTATTGGCTCGTCGCGAAATGATGTTGCGACGCGCGGAACGCCGATGGTCAAGGACAAGCGGGTCACGGATTGCCCCGCATCACCGGCGTCGAAGGGACACGTCCCATGGATTTCTTCCGCATTCAGGGCGGCCACCGTTTGAGTGGTCGCATCACGATCGAAGGCGCCAAGAACGCGGCCCTGCCGCTGATGGCTGCCTCGCTCCTCACCACCGGTCGCGTCAAGCTGACGAACGTCGGCCCGTTGGCGGACATCCGCAACCTGGGGTCGCTCCTCGGGAAGCTGGGCGTCAACGTCGACTTCGGCTCGGACGACACGATCTCGATGACCACGGTCGACGAGTCGTGCCTGCACGCACCGTACGACATGGTCAAGACCATGCGTGCGTCGATCTGCGTGCTCGGGCCGATGCTGGCCCGCCGCGGCCGCGCCGTCATCAGCATGCCGGGCGGCTGCGCGTTCGGCACGCGCCCGATCGACCTGCACCTGCGCGGCCTGGCCAAGCTGGGCGCGAAGATCGAGATGGACGGCGGCGACATCATCGCCACCGCCGACCGCCTGAAGGGCGCCACCGTCTTCCTGGGCGGCCCGAACGGCTCGACCGTGCTGGGCACCGCGAACGTGCTGAGCGCCGCGACCCTGGCCGAGGGACGCACCGTCATCGAGAGCGCTGCCTGCGAGCCCGAGATCGTCGACCTGGCCAACATGCTGAACCGCATGGGCGCGAAGATCCGCGGCGCGGGCAGCCCCCGCATCGTGATCGACGGCGTCGAGGCCCTGGGCGGCTGCGAGCACCGCGTCATGCCGGACCGCATCGTGGCCGGCACCTACGCGATCGCCGCGGCGATGACCAACGGCGACATCGTCATCGACGACTTCCCGTACGACAGCCTGCTTGCCGCCATCAACCACCTGGACGAGATCGGCGTGCACGTCTCGAAGGTCAACCCCAACGACGACGACTTCCGCTGCAGCGTGCGCGTCTCGTCGAACCGCGTCCTGAAGCCGACGATCATCACCACGCAGCCGCACCCCGGCTTCCCGACCGACCTGCAGGCGCAGTTCATGGCGCTGCTCTCGATCGCGGACGGCAACTCGATCATCACCGAGAAGATCTACCCCGAGCGCTTCCTGCACGTGGCCGAGCTCTCGCGCATGGGCGCGCAGCTCTACCGCCAGGGATCCACGGTGGTGGTGAGCGGCGTGCGCCAGCTGCACGGCGCGCCCGTGATGGCGAGCGACCTGCGCGCGAGCGCCAGCCTGATCCTGGCCGGCCTGGCCGCGCATGGCGAGACGATCGTCAGCCGCGTCTACCACCTGGACCGCGGCTACTCGTCGATGGAGAAGGTCCTGAACTCCCTGGGCGCGCGCATCGAGCGCTGCAAGGAGACCAAGGCCGAGGTCGCCGAGGATGCGGTGCCCGCGATCATCCCGTCGATCCGCGGCGCCGGCCTCACCGCCCGCGCGGCGCAGGAGCCCGAGGCGAAGGCCTGACCGGCCGCGCCCAACCCGAACCCTCCCGAGAGGCGTCCCGCATGGGGCGCCTCTCGTGCGTTTGGAAATTGGGTTCGGGATAACCCTGTACCGATTTCCGGGGCGGGGCAGGCGAGGCACGCGAGGCACCTGGTCGCCATGCGCAAGGCACCTGGTCGCCATGCGCGCGGACCAGAGGGGGCCTCAGTCGCTCAGACACTTCCCCGGCGGCGCAATGGCGCCGCCGGGGACAACTCGCTTGATGCGGCCCCCTCCGGTCCGTGCTCGGCTCTGGATGCCTGCCGACATGTCGTCGTGCTGCAATGGCAGCACGACGATTGCCACTGGAACGTCGTTGTGCGAGCGCCCGCAGCGAGCATTGGCCCCCTCCGCAGCGACGTACGAGGCCATGAGGCACGCGTACCACGGCCCGAATGCACCTCGGGTCGTCCCACGTGCCGAATCGGCCGACGACGATGACGAGCGGAACCTGGTGGAGCGAGGAAGTTCGCGGAGGAGGGGGCCAAGCGCAGCGAAAGGGCGCGGCAACCACGCAATGCCTCTCCTCCATCCCCCGGAAATCGGTACAGGGTTATCCCGAACCCAATTTCGTCAGCGGGCGCACAGCCGGTCGAGCATCACCGCGCTGGCGACCGCGACGTTCAGGCTGGGCGGGTCTTCGGCCAGGGCACCGCCGAGCGTAGACATCGGGATGCGCGCGATCGCGTCGGCGCCGTCCAGGATCGCGCGCGACACGCCCGCGGCCTCGGCGCCGAAGACGACGATGGTGCGTGCGTCTCGCGGCAGCGCGGCCACGTCCACCGCGCCAGGCGCGTCCTCGGCCGCGACGATGCGCCAGCCGTGCCGGTCACGCAGGTCCCACAGCGCGTCCGGCCACCGCGCGGCGCGCGCCCAGGGGACGTCGAACACGCGACCCATGCTGACGCGCACGGTCTTGCGCAGGAGCGGGTCGCTCGAGTGCGGCGAGAGCAGCACGCCCGCCGCGCCGAAGCTGGCGGCGTTTCGGAAGATCGCGCCGACGTTGTCAGTGTGGACGATGCCGTCGCAGGCCGCGACGACGCCCGCGGGACCGGCCAGCGCGTCCGCGCCCGGGTCGTCCGTCCGCACGCCCAGCGCCAGCGCGCCGCTGTGCAGGTCGTAGCCGCTGATGCGCGTCACGGTCGCGGCGTCGGGGGCCACGAACACCGGCGTGCCCGGCAGCGCCTCGAGCAGGGGGGCCAGCGTGGGAAGCGTGCGCTCGTCGCAGAGCACCGAGTGCGGCTGCAGCGGTGGGGGGCAAGGGGCGCCGTGCCGGCGCACGCATGCCGCCAGGAAGCGGCGCACGACGCGCGCGGTCTCGACGCAGTGCAGCCCGTCGCGGCCGCGCAGGTCGGCGTCGCGCACGCCCCGGTACGCGGCCAGGCGCGGGTCGTCGGGGTCCGCCGGCAGGCGTTCCGGCCAGGTCATGGGATGGCGCGGTTCGGCGCCGCGGGCACCTGGCCCGGGGCGGGCGCAAGCGGCGGCGTGGCACCGCCGGACCGGTCGCCGGGAGCCGGCGCGCCGATCAGCATGTCCAGGAACCGCCTCGTGCTGTCCTCGAACGTGCGCGTCGCGGCGTCCACCTGCGTGCGCAGCAGCGCGGCGAGGGCGGGCGAGCGCTCCAGCACCGCGGCATCGCGGACG
>CANHFL010000212.1 GCA_947459855.1 Planctomycetaceae bacterium
CGCCGCGAGCGTCACGGGCGAACACGCCATCCACGTACCGCACGAACGCACGCAGCGAAGCCGGGTCATCGGGATGCACGCCGAACATCCCAAGCTTCCGGAAGAAGCGGAACTTCCGCAGCATCGCCTCGTCGATCGGGCTGCAGGCCTCGCGGTCGGCGAGCCAGCGGTCGTGCACCCAGAGCGCGACCAGCGGGTCCCACCACGACGAGTGGCTGGACGCCAGGATCACGGGCACGCCGCCGCGCGCCGCCAGCGCAAGCACGTCGGCCGACGCACCTTCGGCGCGCACGGCATGGAACCGCTTGGCCACCAGCCGGCGCAGGTACCAGGCGAAGAAGCGCCGGAAGCCCGGCGACCACGCACCGGGGATCAGCTCGCGCCCACCGTCTGGCACGCGTGCCCCCCCTTGAGGAGGCGCGACCCGGTATCGACGCCGAAGCCCGGCTTCCCGTGCTTCGAGGGCGCGATGCCCAGGTCCTCGCACACGGCGCTCGCGGCGGTGACGCCGCTCATCAGCACCATCGGCACGCCGGGGCCCGGGTTGGTGCTGCCGCCGGCCAGGTACAGGTTCCGGTACACGCGGCTGCGGTTGCGCGGCTTGAAGCCGCCCTTGAGCCGGCCGTGGCTGGCCAGCCCGTAGATCGCGCCGCCTTCCGCGTTGTACCACTGCTCGATGCCCTGGGGCGTGAGGTGCCGCTCGACCACGATGTGCCGCTCGATGTCCCCCATTCCCATGCGCTTGAGCTTGTCCATGATGACCGGTCGGTACGACTCGAGCATGCCGCCCGGGCCCTCCCATCGCTGGCCGGGCCGCATGAACGGCGTGTGGATCAGCGCGTAGAACGCCTCGCAGCCCTCGGGGGCCTGCGACGGGTCCGTGCGGCTGGGCACGCACAGGTAGATCGTCGGGTCGCGCGCCGGGATCCCCTTGCCATAGATGTCGTCGAACTCCTGGTGGCTGTCCTTCGAGAACAGGAAGTCGTGGTGCAGCAGGTGGTCGTACTGCCGGTCCAGACCCAGGTAAAGGACGACGCCGCTGCACGCCGGGGTGTAGTCGCCGGCGATGCGTCCCTGCTCGCGCAGGCCACGGGACGTGCCGTCCAGGTCGCGGTAGGTGCGCTGCACGTCGCAGTTCGAGACCACGATGTCGCCGGTGATCGTGCGGCCGTCGTCCAGCGTCACGCCGCGGACGCGGTCGCCGTCCAGCACGAGCTTCGTCACGGCATGGCCGGTGATCAGCTCGGCGCCTTCCTCGCGCAGGATGCGCTCCAGCGACTGCGCGATCTTCCGCGTGCCGCCCATCGCGTACCAGCAGCCCTCGTCCACCTGCGCGGCGGCGATCAGGCTCAGGATCGCAGGCGCCAGGAACGGGCTGCTGCCCACGTACTGCAGGAAGTGCTCGCTCAGCTGGCGCAGGTGCGGCTCGCGCAGGTAGCCGTCCACGGTCGCGCCCACAGTCGAGTGGATGCGCATCGCCAGCACGTCCTTCAGGAGGCCGGGCTCCGAAGTCGGCGGCTTGCGCATCAGGTCCATCACGCCGCCAAGGTCCTTGAAGAAGAAGACCTTGTCGCTCAGGCGGTACATGCGGCGGCTGTACTCGACGAAGTCCACCCAGCCCTTGCCGATGCCGGTGCCGGGGAACTGGCGGTCCATCGCGGCGGCCATCTCGGCGGGCTTCTCGAGCAGGTCGATGACGGTGCCGTCCTCGTACATGCAGCGCCACTGCGGGTCCAGCCGCACGAAGTCGACGTAGTCCTTCACGTTGCGCCCGGTGCGCTGGATGATCCCGCGCGCGACGTTCGGCATGGTCAGGATGGTCGGGCCCATGTCGAAGGTGAAGCCCTTCTCCGTGAGCACGTTCATCTTGCCGCCAAGGTGGTGGTTGCGCTCGACGACGGTGACCTTGACGCCCCGTCCGACCAGTTCCGTCGCTGCCGCCAGGCCGGCAAGGCCTCCGCCGATCACGATTGCGTGCGTCGTCATCTCAGTGCTCCTTGGCTGCCGCATGCCCCGCGGCGAGGGTGTTCGTCCGGTGGTCGGCGGCATCCGCGGCCGACCGTCGCGCAGCACGGCCCAGCGCCAGCCGCCGCAGCCACGCCTGCACGCGCGGCTCGGGCTCGTCGAGCGGCGTGCGCAGCAGCGCCGAAGTGCTGCTGACTGTCACCTCGCGCGTCAGGGCCAGCAGGCCCGCGGCGCCGCGGCTGGCGCCCCACCCGCTCGGGCCGCTGCCGGTGATGGCGGTCGCGGGATGCGCGGTCGGCAGGATCGAGTCGTTGATCGTCACGTTCGAGGATCCCAGCGCCGCGAGCAGCGCAGGATCGCCGAGCACGGTGTCCGGCGAGCGGGTGTACACGCTGGTGGCCAGGTGCTGGCCCACCGCGCGGTGCATCGCCAGCGCATCGTCCAGGCCGTCGACGGGCACCACCGCGAGCACGGGGCCGAAGTGCGTGCCACGGACAAGGTCGCAGTCGCGGGGGCAGCCGTCGATCGCCATCGGGCGCATCGCGCCGGCCGTCGCAGGCTCCAGCACACCGTTCAGGGGGCGCGCGCCGTGCGCCACGGCGTCCTGCGCCAGCGCCACGCAGCGGTCCGCCATCGCCGCATCGGCCAGGCGAACGGGGCGTGCGGCCGCCGCCAGCGGGCGCAGGGCCGCGACGAACGCGGCATGCACGCGGCGGTCCACCAGCGCACGGCGCGGGGCCATGCAGGTCTGGCCGGCGTTCATGGTGGCGGCATGCCAGATCGCGCGCGCCGCCAGCACCGGGTCGGCGTCGCCCAGCACGATCGCGCTGTCGCGGCCGGAAAGCTCCAGCGTGCACGGCGTCAGCGTGCGCGCGCACGACGCCGCGATCTCGCGGCCGACCTCGGTCGAGCCGGTGAAGATCACGTGGTCGAAGCGCTCACGCTCCAGCAGTTCGCGACCGGCCTCGCGGGTGGCCTCGGCCGAGACCACCGTGTCGGCGGGCATCCCAGCCTCGGCCAGCGCCGCGCGCGCCAGGTCGACCAGCATGCGCTGCGACCGCGGCGACCGCTCGCTCGGCTTGACGACGACGCGGTTCCCCGCAAGCACCGCCTGCACAAGCTGGACGCCCAGCAGCTGCACCGGGTAGTTCCAGGTCGCGATGATCAGCACGCGGCCCACCGGCAGGTGGACCGACCGGTGACGCTGGCCCAGTTGCCACCACGACCGCCCGCGCACGCGGCGCGGTTCCAGCAGCCGGATGCCATCGCGCGCATGCCAGCGAAGGCTGGCGACCAGGGGCATGAGCTCCTGCGTCAGCGTCTCCCACGGCTGCTTGCCGATGTCGGTGCGCACGGCTTCCGCCAGCGCATCCGTTCGTGCGGCGACCCCGCGCTCGAATGCCAGCAGCCACGTGCGTCGGGCGGCCAACGAGGACATGGTCGGGACGGTCGTCAACGCACGGGGTTGGGTGTCATTCGGGGAGTGCAATCAGCGACCTCGGGGTCCGTTTCGTCGTCAGGCCTGCGCCGGATTCGCCACGGGGCCCCTCCGCGAGGCCCCGGCAGCGCATCTTCTCCGAATCCGTCATACTGCGTCGGGCGAAACCGCCCTCAGCCATGGTTGCGAACACCGGACGACTCTTCCGTGATTCATCGCCGCGGCGCGGCCCCGCCTCCATCGGCATCGTCGGCGCCGGCCCCGGCGGCCTGACCACTGCCATGCTGCTGGGCGCCGCGGGCTTCCGCGTGACCGTCTACGAGGCACATCCCGTGGTCGGCGGCCGCACCCGCCGGCTGGAGGTCGGCCCCTACCGCTTCGACTGCGGCCCCACGTTCTTCATGATGCCCTACGTGCTGGAGGAGATCTTCGCC
>CANHFL010000213.1 GCA_947459855.1 Planctomycetaceae bacterium
GCGCCTTCGCGCACGGGGCTGGACCACGCGGGGTCGGTGCGGCGCTCCAGGCACATCGTGCACGGCTGCGCCTCGCCGGAGGGCAGGTCGGGGTGAACGATCTCGGCGTAGGCCACGGCCAGGCACGCGCCGCAGATGCACGCGCCCTGGTGGCCCTCGACCATGGCCAGGTCGTGCGTCCACTCGCGGCCGCAGAAGTCGCAGCACACGTCGGACATCTGCACGTCGTCGGGGTTGCAGCCTTCTCGTCGCATGGCGCGGCAAGCGTATCATCGCGCGCACGGATGGCACGCACCGGATCGCTCGCCGCACGATCGCTGCTGCTGCTCGCGTCGGGCACGGCGGTGGTGGCCGCGGTGCTCGTCGTGGGCGCGTGGTGGCTGGGCGCGCGCATGCTCGAGGACGCGCGCAGCGCGGCCGCGGAGCAGGCGGCGCGGCAGGCCGATCCCTCGGTCGTGCCCGCCGGCGCCGGCTTCGAGGCCGCGGAGTTCGACCCGACGCTGCTGCTCTGGCTGCTGATCGGCGGATCGGCCCTGGTGATGGGAGCGGGGGTGGCCACCGGCTGGCTGGTGCTGCGCCGCAACGTGCTGGCGCCGGTGCGGCAGCTGCAGGACGTGGCCGAGCGCGTGGCGCGCGGCGAGGCCGCGGCGCGTGCGCAGCTGCGGTCGGGCGACGAGCTGCAGTCCCTGGGCGACGCGCTGAACCGCATGCTGGACGCCGCCGAGCGCGACAACCGCCAGATGGCCGCGATGAACCAGGCGCTGGACCTGAAGGTGGTCGAGCTCTCCGAGGCGAACGTGGGCCTGGGCGAGTCGAACCGCCTGAAGAGCGAGTTCCTGGCGAACGTCAGCCACGAGCTGCGCACGCCGCTCAACTCGATCATCGGCTTCGCCGACCTGCTGGCCGAGATCGCGCGCAACGACCCGGGCGCGGACCCCAAGCGGCTGCGCTACATCGAGAACATCCAGCGCAGCGGGCGTTCGCTTCTGGACATGATCAACGAGCTGCTGGACATGGCCAAGATCGAGGCCGGCCGCATGGAGGTCACGATCGCGCCGACCTCGGTGGGCGACCTCCTGGAGGGCCTGCAGGGCATCATGCGCCCGCTCGCGCAGCAGAAGCGGATCGAGGTCGAGCTGCGCCTCCCCGCGGACCTGCCGCGCACCGAGACCGACGCCGGGAAGCTGCAGCAGATCCTCTACAACTTCCTCTCGAACGCGGTGAAGTTCTCGCCCGAGGACGGCGTGATCATCGTTGGCGCGCAGGCGGTCGAACGGGACGGCGACGGTGCGTCCCGCGCGGTGCGCGTGAGCGTGACCGACCACGGTCCGGGCATCCCGGCCGACATGCAGGACACGATCTTCGAGAAGTTCCGCCAGGTGGACGCCAGCCACACGCGCCGCGCGGGCGGCACGGGCCTGGGCCTGGCGATCTGCCGCGAGCTGGCGGACCTGCTGGGCTGCACCGTCGGCCTGGTGAGCGAGCCGGGCCGCGGCAGCACGTTCTGGGTCGAGGTGCCGCTGGTGCACCGTCCGAAGGAACTGCGGCCGCTGATGTCGTAACGCCAACCCGGTTCGCACGGCTTGCCGGGTTGTCCCTACATCGCCCGCATGTCCACCCGCTCGATGATCCGGCGGTCCGCGTCCGCGGCCTTCTTCCGCGGCTGGCTCGCGTCGAGCCGTGCCGGGATTCCCTCGGGCCACAGCTCGCGCGCCACCTCGGCCACCGCGCGCGCCACCTGCTCGGGGGGCACCGCGCCGTCGGGGCAGAAGAAGTCGTAGTCCTGCCAGCTCATCGTGAGGGACGTCCGCACCAGCCGCCCGTCGTCCCGGATCTCCTGCACGTCGAACGCCCAGCCCGTGGGGCCTTCGCGTTCCGCAAGGATCTCGATGATGCCGGGCATGGCTCCGCGGGATACTATCGGTTCCCCCATGCGCTTCCTGATGGAGACCACCCGCCTCGGCCTGGGCAACCTGCGCCGGCACAAGCTGCGGTCGACGCTGACCAGCCTCGGCATCATCCT
Source organism: Planctomycetaceae bacterium (assembly GCA_947459855.1). Lineage (GTDB taxonomy): Bacteria > Planctomycetota > Phycisphaerae > Phycisphaerales > SM1A02 > UBA966. The sequence goes on from CANHFL010000213.1 coordinate 2,024, forward strand.
GGGCGTGGCGGCCGTGATCGTCGTGGTCGCGATCGGCGAGGGCAACAAGCGCGCCGCGCTGCGCGACATCCAGGCGCTGGGCGCGACCAACATCATCCTGCGCAGCGCCAAGCCGCCCGAGGCGAACTCGAGCGGAGGGTCGCGGAGCTTCCTGGTGGCGTACGGCCTGAAGTTCCAGGATCTGCGGCGCGTCACGGGCTCGGTACCCGACGCGCGCTTCATCGTGCCGCTGAAGGCGGTCGGCAGCGAGATGAGCTACGGCGCCATCCGCACGCTGAGCCAGGCGTTCGGCACCACGCCCGACCTGCAGGATGCGGCACGCCTGCGCATCGCGCGCGGCCGCTACATCACCGACACCGACGTCGAGGGCCGCGAGCCGGTCTGCGTCCTTGGCAGCGAGGTCGCCAAGCAGTTCTTCAAGCTGGTGGAGCCGGTCGGCCAGTCCATCCGCATCGACCAGCAGGTCTTCCGCATCGTGGGCGTGCTGGAGCCGATCGGCCTGGCGGGCGGCGCGGGCAGCGCGCTGGTCGGCCGCGACCTGAACAAGGACGTGCACCTGCCGATCACCACCGCCGAACGCGCCTTCGGCAACACGATCGTGCGCCGCCAGAGCGGGTCCTTCAGCGGCGAGGAGATCGAGCTCAGCGAGATCTACGTCACGATGAACGACACCGAGGAGGTCGTCGTCGCGTCGGGCCGCCTGACGCGCCTGCTCGACGTGGGGCACCCGAAGCTCGCCGACGTGCAGGTGATCGTGCCGTGGGAGCTGCTGGAGAACGCCAAGAAGGCGCTCCTGGTCTGGAACATCATGCTGGTGGCGATCGCGGCGATCAGCCTGCTGGTCGGCGGCATCGGCATCATGAACATCATGCTGGCGTCGGTGACCGAGCGCACCAAGGAGATCGGCATCCGCCGCGCGCTGGGGGCCACGCGCAAGCACATCGTGATGCAGTTCCTGGTGGAGACCGGCAGCCTGTCCGCGCTGGGCGGGCTGATCGGCATCGGGCTCGGGATCGGCGTGTCCGTCGGCCTAGAGTCGCTGCTGCCATGGGTGCAGCGGCTTCCGCTCCTGCGCGGCGCGTTCGACGGCAAGGTCACGCTCAGCCCCGAGATCACGTGGTGGTCGATCGTGGCCAGCTTCCTGGTCAGCGCCGGCGTCGGGCTGGTGTTCGGCATCTACCCGGCGATCGTCGCCAGCCGCAAGGACCCGATCGTCGCGCTGCGGCACACGTGATCGGTCACGGTGCGGGCGCCGGGCCCCGCACGTACGTCCGCACCTCGCCGCCTCCCTGGTCGATCCATCCCGGGAAGGAGCGTTCCAACACGTAGCCCTGCTCGCGCAGCGCGTCGAGGACGCCGGCGGGCATCGCGCGCGGGTAGAGCACCAGCACGCGCGCGGGACGCGAGGCGGCGAGCGCCGGCGCGAAGTCGCGCCCGTTGGGCGGCGCGCTCGGGAGCTCGAGCCCCTCGAGTGCCGGGTACCAGCCCTGCACCGGGTCGGGCAGGCCGACGGCCAGCGCGGATTCGCCCCGGCGCAGTCCGTCGATGACCACCTGGCTCGCCTCGCGCAGCGGCTGGCGCGGCGGCAGCGTGCCGAGCGACCATGTCCACGCCATCGCGGCCAGCGCGGCGGGGGCCGCCATCCAGCGCATGCGTGCGGCCGGGGTGTCCGGCCCGCCCGGTGCGCGGTCTGCCAGCGCCAGTGCGCCTGCTCCCGCGGCCAGCGCGACCGCCGGGACCAGGAACGCCAGGAAGCGCGCGTACAGCCAGCTGCCCGCGAGCGGTGCGGCCAGCGCCACC
>CANHFL010000214.1 GCA_947459855.1 Planctomycetaceae bacterium
GGCAACGCCAAGAAGTACACGCTGGGCCTGAAGCAGCTGCTGCAGGAAGGCGTGGTGCGCGAGTACCAGCTCCTGAGCGGCCCGGACGGCATCATCCGCCGCCCCGTGCTGGCTGCCGTCGGCCCGCTGCAGTTCGAGGTGCTCCAGTACCGCATGCAGGCGGAGTACAACGCCGAGTGCCGCCTGGAGCCCACGCGCTGGAAGATCGCGCGCTGGTGGAAGAAGGACGGCGCCACGGCCGATTTCCTGCCCGAGGTCTTCGACGGCGCCACCTTGGCCCTGGACCACGAGGATCGCCCGATGGTGCTCTTCAGCGACGAGTGGCCGATGCGCTATTTCCAGCAGAAGAATGCGGGCGTTGAGCTGGGGACGGCGCCGTTCACCGGGCGGTGAGCGGCTGATTCGCCGCGTTCAGCGACCACAGCGCGAGGTTCAGCGCTGCCGCGAAGCTCACCCAGGCGAGGTACGGCACGATCAGGGCTGCCGCCGTACGGTCGTGGCGCACGGCAGTGGCCATGGCCCAGGCGATCGCGGCCCAGAGCAGGCAGATCTCGGCGAAGGCCAGCCCCATGGCGTGCGCGCCGAAGAAGATCCCGGTCCACGCGAAGTTCAGCGCCCATTGCACGGCCCACGGCGCCATCGGCGCGCGTGCGCGCCACGCGCGCCACGCGGCCACGCCGATCATCAGATAGAGCAGCGTCCAGACAGGCCCGAAGACCCAGTTCGGCGGGTTCCAGCTGGGTTTCGCGAGATCGAAGTACCAGCGGTCGACCGGCCACAGCGCGCCGGGGGTCGCGGCCACGAAGCTGGCCACGATGAACACGGGCAGCCAGCGCCAGGCGTTGGGGCGGAGGGTCGTCATCTCATGCCGCGTTCGCCAGGCCGCCGCCTTCGGATGCGCGGGGGGGCTGTGGGGGTGACTGGGGCGCGGCCGCCGGCGTGGCCGCCTGCGCCTTCCGCCGGTCGCGCTTCGCGAGCGTGCGGAGCCAGCGCGGGTCTGCCATCACCATGAGCGTCTTCCAGCATTCCTCGTCCAGCTGCGTCATGTCGAACTCGGTGATGCCCCGGCGCCGCAGCAGCGCGGTCACTGCCGCCGCCGTGCCGACCGTCGGCAGGCGCATCGTCAGCACGCCCTCGGCGAGCGCCGCGATCGCTTCGTCGCTGCACGTCGCGCCCGCGCGGCGCAGCACGCGGCGCAGGCGGATCGCCTCGGATTCGGCGGTGCGCTGGAAGTAGAAGCGCTGCCCGAACATGTCGCGGCCGCCCAGCATCGCGTCCATGCGCTCGCGCGTGCAGAGCAGGACGGTGAAGCGTTCGTAGCGCGCGCCGGGGATGCTGCGCAGGACGCAGCGCCCGGAGTTCGCCGCCGAGACCAGGTCCGGAAGCGGCCCGTGCAGCGCCTGCTCGCCGGCCGACGCCAGCACGATCGCGCCGGCTTCCAGCGCCTGCAGCCGCTCGTGCAGTTGGTCGGGCGACCGCATCGCCGAGAGGTCGAGCTCCGTCAGCGGCACGGCCATGTCGGCCGCGATCGCATGCGACAGCACGCGCTTGGAGGTGTCGCTGCCGCCGGTGAGCATGGTGTGCGGAAACGGCCGGCGCGTCGCGAGCGCGTGCTCGACGGCCTGCTCCAGGACCGGCACCAGGCGCGCGTGCTCGGTGGCATGCGCAAGCGTGGCGACGTGCAGGAACGAGTGGTCGACCGGGAGGAGCCGCTCGGCCGGCTGGCGGCGGGGCGTTGGCGTGGGCGTAGGCGTGGGCGTGGACGTGGGGGACGGGTCGTCGTGGTGGCCGGGCGTCTGCTCGTGTTTGTGCTCGTTTTCGTGCATGGCTTCGCCTTTCCGTGGCAAACGGGGGTGATTCGGGCCGGAACCCGACGCGCGTTCCCGCGTGAACGCACGTCCCGCGCGGGCGCGCGTCAACGTGCGCCGCGGATACGGCGTCGGGTCCGGTTGAGTGGATGGACAGACGTGTGCGCCCGGTACAGGCACGCAGTCCGCGCATGGTGCGTCGTGGATGGATCGATGTCAACGGTGCTGCGTGCGCGATTTCGAAAATCGCGATCGCGCAGCCGGAAGACCCGCGCAGGAATTTGGAAACGCGCGCGACGCGCTTGCACGTCCGCGCATCACGCGCACGACACACGCGGATTCACTTGGGAAACTCGATCCACACGTAGTAGTCGCCCTTCGGGCACGGCGGCATCGGCGACGCGAGGAACTGCACCGCGCCGTCCTCGAACACGCGGTACGTGCCGCGCGAGCTCCACGCCATCACCTGGTCGCGGCACGGGATCTCGCCGATGATCAGGAGGTTGGTCGCATCGGCCGGCACCTGCCGTGGGAGCATCTGGTACATCGACCCACCACCGCTCGTGGTGTCGAGGAACATGCCGACGCAGCGGCCGTGGTTGGGGGCGGCTGTCGTGGCCGTCGGCGCGACTGGAGCCGCGGCTGTCGCCGCCGCTGCCACCGGGGACGTCGCGGTCGCCGCGCCCAGCAGGGCGGTGATGCCCACGCCCGCCGCGGCGGCAAGCAGGACCAGGGTCGCCGGCATCCGCGTCGTCCGTCCATCCCGAAGTGCATGCAGCATGTGAGTGGCCTCCGTCAGGCGGGAATCGGCGAAGGGGGCGGGGGGGCTGCAGAATCTCGCGGACCCCCTCGAAAATCGCAGGGCGCATCCTTATGCTTTCGCGCGTCGCGCCCGGCGGTTGCTGACGGATCGGCTCCTGCCGCGCGCTCTTTCGGGGAGCCTCGACAATGCACGCCTTCCTCGCCGCGATGGCCGTCGCCATCGCCCTCGTTGCCTGTGCGCCGCAGGATGCGGACGCGCGGGCGGATGCCGCCGCGAATGCCGCCTCAGGCGATTCGTCCACGATCGCCGCGCACCGCGAACGCCCCACCGCAGACGCCTCTGCATGGATGTCGGCGGAGGACATCGCCTTCATCCTCTCCGGAGCGGGCCTCGAGCCGTTCATCCCCGACCCCGAGGACGCGTGCTGCGTGCTCCGCTTCCCGACGTACCTCTACCGGGACCCCGACGGCGAGGAATTCCTGATCCTCCGCGTGGAGGCCGTCGACTGGCTGGGAGCGCCGGCGATCCGGATCATCGCGCGCAGCGTCCATGCGCTGCAGCCATCCCGCTTCCGCTTCGCGGCGATCAAGGCGGCGACGGAGCACGCGCGCATCATGAACTCCTCCGCGTCGTTCACGTACGACGCCGACACCGATGCGCTGGATGCGTCGATGGTCGTGCCCATCGGTGCAGGGAACGCAAGTTCCGCGATGATCCGAGAGGCGGTGCGCCAGGTCTATTCGCTGGTCGACGACAGCTTCGTGAACGTCCGCCACGCGGCGGACACGGGCGTCATCGAGCGGACGATGTACCACTCGGACGAGCGGTTCAGCCATGCCGGGCCGGAGCGTGGCGATCAGGGCGGACCGCGGGACCCGATCCGCATCGGCGTGCGCGTCGCGCCCGTCGTGTGCGCCACGACGCTCCTCGGCGCCGACTCCGTTCGCGGGACGATCGCGCGTGCCGAGGCCGATGCGCTGGCCCGGTGTGCCGGCGTCATGACGTTGGGGGTCAACGGTCGGCTGGCGGAGAGCACGGGGCTGGCCTGGCGCCGCGCCCTCGATCGCGCGAACGCGATCGCCGACCCGATCTACGTCCGGGTGTGGGGGCCCGCCGGGACCAAGGCGACCGCGACCGCGTCGGCGCCCGGCCTGATCGTGGGCGATGCCGTCGGCAGCGCGTGGATCGGGAACTCCGGGTACGTCGACGTGCATCTCGAGGCGA
>CANHFL010000215.1 GCA_947459855.1 Planctomycetaceae bacterium
CCCCCTGCACGCGGGCGTCGGCGACCTGCTGCTCCAGGAACGCGACCAGCGCCTTCCTGCTCAGGAACGTCCCGTCGACGATGTCGCCGGACTCGAGCTTGATGCCGTCCTTCAGCACGCTCACGGCGCCGTCGGCACCGACGAACTCGATGCGCGCGGTCGTCGCGGCCGGGATCGTCACCGACTTCTCGTTGCCGAAGAAGTCGCCCGACTGCATCGACGCGACGTGCGCCTTGCTGTCGGCCGACCAGGCACCCATCTTGTGCGGGTTGGCCTTGGCGTAGTCCTTCACGGCCTTGGGCGCGCGGCGGTCGCTGTTGCCCTCGCGGATGACCGGGTTCACGGCGCTGCCCTTGGCCTTGTCGTAGCGCGACTTCGCGTCCTTCTCGGCGTCGTTCCTCGGCTCGTCGACGTAGTCGGGCAACGCGTAGCCCTGCTTCTGCAGCTCGGCGATCGCGGCCTTCAGCTGCGGCACCGACGCGCTGATGTTCGGCAGCTTGATGACGTTGGCGTCCGGCGTCAGGCACAGCTTGCCGAGCTCGGCCAGCGCGTCGGCCTGGCGCTGCTCGGGCTCCAGGAGCTCGGGGAACGCGGCGATGATGCGCCCCGAGAGGCTGATGTCGCGGGTCTGCACGTCGATGCCGGCGGGCATCGTGAACGCACGGATGATCGGCAGGAACGAGTACGTCGCGAGCGCCGGGGCCTCGTCGGTGTGGGTGTAGATGATGGTCGGGCTGGGCATCGCGAGGTACCTCGTATGGGTCGTGCGTGGTCCGGAAGACGGATCGCACAGTGTACGAGAACCCTGCGTTTCCCGGCGAATCAGGGCCGCCACGCCGAGAGGACGGCGCCCAGGTCGGCCCCGTCCACGGCCCCGCTTCCGTCCAGGTCGCCCCGGCCGGGGTTGCCCCAGTTCGAGAGCAGGATTCCGAGGTCAAGGCCGTCGATCCGCCCGTCGCCGTCGAGGTCCGGCGTCTGGCGGACCTGCTCGACCACGCCCGCGCCGGGCGGCGCCGGGCTCCACACCGCACCCCACTGCGCTGCGTCGCCGCGCAGGTACAGGCGCAGGAACTCGGTCGCCTCGCGGCGCACGAGCGCCAGCTGCTGCGCGCGGGTGATCGACCCCGAATCGCAGAAGATGATCGCGCTGTCGATGAAGCCGCAGTGCGAGCCGCCGGTGATGCTCACGAACTGCGCCGGCCCGCGCAGGTTCGCGTACATCGGGATGTCGGTCGAGGGCGGCACGATCGTGTCCTGGCTGCCGACCAGGAGCCTCGTAGCGCACCACACGCTCGACGCCGCCGCGACGGAACTGGGCGACGTGTCCGCCGCCGCCATCGGCACCGCGCAGCGGATGCGCGGATCGGACGCTGCCGCGAGGACCGCGCACCCGCCGCCCATCGAGTGGCCCATGACGCCGCGACGGTCGCCGGCGATCGCGCCGGCCCAGGGCGAGGCCGGGTTCGCCCCCTCGGAGGCCAGCCAGTCAAGCGAGCTCACGAAGTCCGCCGCGAAGCCAGGGTGGCTTGGCGCGAGGCCTCCGTTGGTCTGCGGCATGATCACCACGAAGCCCCACGACGCCAGGTGCGCCCCGGTGCTCTGGTACAGCGTGACCGGGCAGACGAACCCATGGCCGAACGCGACGACCGGGTACGGGCCGTTCGCCGCGTCGACCGGCGATCCGACCGCCGTGCCCGTCGCGGGATAGTGGACCGTGGAGAGGAACGTGCTGCCGTCGGCGCGGACCACCGTGACGTCGCGCCGCGCGGCGACCCGCGGGCCGGGCTGCGAGAGGTCCTGCGCCGCCGCCGCGCCGGACCAGGCAACCGACAGGACAAGTGCAAGGATGCGCGCGACGATGATCCCGGTGGGCATGGGTGTCTCCAGGGCGCAGGATAGGAGCGATGCACCGAATTCGCGTCCCGATTCGACCCGCGCCGACAATCTGCTGTGGAGGGCCACCACCCATGCGCATGATGCCCCTGATTCCCCGCCTGCTTGCCCTGCCGGCGGCGGCATTCGCCGCCTCCGCACCGCCGACGGGCGCCCCGCCCGGCGCCCCGCCCGCCGCCTCCGCCGGCGCGCTCCCCGCGGCCAGCGTCACCATCGACGAGAAGGACGGCGTCCGCACGATCACGTCGAACGGCATCCCCGATCACCAGCCCGGCAGGTTTCCCAGCCGCGGCAACCCAAACAAGATCGGCGCGCAGCGCTATGTCTTCCGCATGACGATGACGCCCACGCCGTCCGGCCGCATGACCCCGCACGGCCACGACTGGGCCGGCGTCGCGGTGAACGGCGTGCCATTCGAGCCCGGCACCGCCGAGGCGTGGAGGAACGACCCCAGCACCGGCTGGCACATCGAGGGCATCCAGCCCGCCGCGCGCGGCCCCGTGCTGGGCATGGACGCCAACAACGCGCACGTGCAGCCGAACGGCGCCTACCACTACCACGGCGTGCCGACGGGCCTGCTGGCGAAGCGCGCCGCCGCCGCCGGCACCAAGGTCGGCCAATCGATGATGCTGATCGGCTGGGCGGCCGACGGGTTCCCGATCTACGACTTCCACGGCTACGCGAAGGCCGACGACGCGACCAGCGCGATCAAGGAACTGCACAGCAGCTGGCGCCTGAGGAAGGGCGATCGGCCGGGCGGCGACGCAGGCCCCGGCGGCACGTTCGACGGCACCTACACCGAGGACTACGAGTACGTCGCCGGCAGCGGCGACCTGGACGAGTGCAACGGCCGAACGGGCGTCACGCCGGAGTTCCCGAAGGGCACCTACTACTACGTGGTCACGGCCGAATTCCCGTTCGTGACGCGCGCGCTGAAGGGCGAGCGCGACCCGAGCTTCACGAAGCCCCGCGGCGGCCCGGGCGGACCGGGTGGACGGCGCGGCCCCGGAGGGCGCGGCCCCGGCCCCGTGCCCACGCCGCGCACATGACGCTGCGTGCCGCCATCGCCGCGTTCGCCGCGCTGCTCGCCGCCACGGTCGCCTGCGCACACCCGCCGACGCAATCGGTGGCCTTCGTCGCCGTCTCCCCCGGCGGCGGCGTGGATGCGACGATCGCATTCGATCCCGTCGCGCTGCTCGTGGGCAAGCCCTCGGACGAGGTCACCGACACCGAAATCGACGCGGTGCTCTCGCGCCCGCGAGCCACGCTCGACTCCAGCCTGCGCGCGCTGCAGCTGGCGCTCCTGACCAGCATCGCCCTGCGCGCCGACGACACGCGCCTGGTGGCGACGTGCACCGCGTTCCCGTCCACCGACGACCTGGTCGACTGGCGCGCGAGGCACCGCGAGCGGCCGACCGCCGCGACGATGGCGATGCGCCTGCATGCGCAGCTGCCGAACGCCGCGCGGACGATCGGCATCCAGCTGCCCGATGCGCTCGGCGCATCGCTCCTTGCGCTCGATCGCCCGGGCCTGGAGCGCGCGGTGCTGCCCCTCGACGCGGGCCTCGAATCCCCCGGCATGGACGTGGCGATGGCGTTCGCGGCCGCGCCCCCGGCCGGCGCCCCCTCACCGCCCAGCGAACCCACGGCGACGCCCAGCGCCGCCCCCACGGCCCCGCCCGCCGACCCCGGCACCCGGGCCGTGCTGTGGCGCTACGTCGTCCTGGGCTTCCGCCACATCGTGCCCGAGGGCGCCGACCACGCGCTCTTCGTGCTCGGCCTCTTCCTGTTCTCGCCGCGCGCGCTGCCGCTGGCGAAGCAGGTCACGGCCTTCACCGCGGCCCACACGCTGACGCTGACGCTCGCCGTC
>CANHFL010000216.1 GCA_947459855.1 Planctomycetaceae bacterium
CATCAAGCGAGTTGTTCCCGTCGGCGCCATTGCGCCGACGGGGAAGTGTCTGAGCGACTGAGGCCCCCTCTGGTCCGCGCGCATGGCGGCCAGGTGCCTTTCCGTCCCCGCTGCCAAAAACCACCCCGCGTTATCCCGAACCCAATTTCGCGAACAGCTCCACCCACTCAGCCGGCGAGAGCGTCTCGGGCCGGCGCATCGGGTCGAAGCCGGCCGCGGCCACCGCGTCGCGGCCCAGGATCGAGCCGAGCTGCTTGCGGCGTTGGCCGAAGGTGCGCTGCACGAACGCGCCGAAGGGTTCCCACCGCTCGACGGCGCGCGCGCCGATGCGCGGGCGGATGGCGAGCATGGCGCTCGTGACCTTCGGTGCGGGCCAGAAGCAGCCCGGCGGCAGCACGGCGATCTGCTCGACGTCGGCCAGCAGGGACATCGTCACGCTGATCGGTCCGTAGGCGTCGCTGCCGGCCTTCGCCAGCAGGCGGTCGCCCACCTCGCGCTGGATGGTGACGAACTGCCCGCGGCACTCGGGATGGCGCTCGAGCAGCGTGGCCATGAGCGGCGTCGCGGCCTGGTACGGCAGGTTCGCGACCAGCGTGAACGGCCGCCCGCCCAGCGCGGCCAGGGCGCGCGCCGAGAGCGCGTGCTTGCCGTCCAGGCAGTCGGCCTCGACCAGCGTCACCGCGCCCGGGCGCCCGTGGCCCGGCTCGGCCAAGCGGTGCGCGTTGCGGCTGCGGACGATCTCCGCCATGTCGCGGTCCAGCTCGCACGCGACCACCTCGTGGCCGGCGTCGAGCATCGTCTCGGTCAGGGTGCCCGTGCCCGGGCCGACCTCCAGCACCAGCGAACCGGGCTCCAGCGCCGCGGCCGCAAGCAGCTTGCGCAGCTGGTTGTGGTCGTGCAGGAAGTTCTGCCCGAACGCGTGCTTCGGGCGGATGCCGCGGCCCGTCAGCTCGGCCTTGATCTCGGTGAGGGTCTGCGGCATGCGGTCAGCGCGCGATTCCCTCGGCGCGCACCTCGCGCAGCACGGTCACCTTGATCTCGCCGGGGAAGGTCATCTCCTTCTCCACTTCCTTCGCGATGTCCTGCGCGATCTTGAACGCGTACGCATCGTCGGCCTTCGCCGCGTCGACGATCACGCGCACCTCGCGGCCGGCCTGGATGGCGTAGGCCTCGGTGACGAACTGCCGCGCCCTGGCGATGCCCTCCAGCTGCTGCAGCCGCTTGATGTACATCTCCATGCTCTCGCGGCGCGCGCCGGGGCGGGCGCCGCTGATCGCGTCGGCCGCCATGACGATGGGCGTGTACGGCGTGGTCGACGGGATGTCCGCGTGGTGGCCGCCCGCCGCGTTCAGGACGGCCTCGCTCTTCTCGCCGTGGCGGCGCAGGAACTCCATGCCGATCGCCGGGTGGCCACCCTCCATCTCGTGGTCCATCGCCTTGCCGATGTCGTGCAGGAAGCCCGCGCGCCGCGCGATCGTGCCGTCCAGGCCCAGCTCGTCCGCGATCATCTGCGAGAGGAACGCGACCTCGACCGAGTGGCGCAGGACGTTCTGCCCGTAGCTGGTGCGGAAGCTCAGCTTGCCCATCGCCTCGACGACCTTCGGGTGCAGGCCGCGGATGTTGGTCTCCAGGATCGCGGCCTGGCCGTCCTTCTGGATGCGCTCGTTGATGTCGCGCGTGACCTGGCTCACCAGCTCCTCGATGCGCGTCGGGTGCACGCGCCCGTCCGCCACCAGCCGCTGCAGCGTCTCGGCGGCGATCGCCTGGCGCACCTTGTCGAAGCAACTGACCGCGATCACGCCCGGCGTGTCGTCCACCAAGATGTCGGCGCCGGTCGCGCGCTCGATCGCGCGGATGTTGCGGCCCTCGCGGCCGATGATGCGGCCCTTCACGTCCTCGTTCGGGATCTTGATCGTGCGGACCGTCGTCTCGCCGACGCTCTCGGCGGCGTAGCGCTGGATCGCCAGCAGCGTGATCTGGCGCGCCTTGTCGCGCGCGTCGCGCTCGGCATCCTCGACGATCTTCTGCCCCAGCGCCGCCGCGTCGTGCTCGCTCTGGCGGCGCACCTCGTCCAGGTACAGCTCGCGGGCCTCCTCGCGCGTCATGCCGGCGGCCTTCTGCAGGCGCTCGGCCACGGCGGCGCGGTCGGCCTCCAGCGCGGCGCGCACGGAATCCAGCTTCGCGGCGTCGGATTCGATCTCCTGCTCGCGGCGGTCCAGCTTCTGCTCGCGCTGCCCGATCTGGTCCATCGTCCGGGCCAGCGACTCCTCGCGCTTCTCGGCGCGCGCCTGGCTGGCCTTCAGCTCGGCCAGCGAGGCCTGCATCTCCCGGTCGAACGCCTGGCGGCGGTCCGAGGCGGCCTTCTCGGCGTCCAGCAGGACGGTCTTGGCGCGGGCGTCCGCCTGGGCGCGCGCGGCCTCGACGGTCCGGTCGGCCTCCTGCTTCGCCTTGGCCAGCGACCTGCTGGAGTACTTGACGACCAGCGTCCACAGCACGCCCGCGCCAAGCGCGGCCGAGCCGAGTGCGATCACGATCACGATCCAGATGTCGACGCTCACGCAGCACCTCCTCGGGGGAAGGGGCATCGCCCGTCGTGGACGGGTGACCTGACCCGCGCCGTGGGGGCGCGGTGACCGATCGACAGTGACCGCGCGGCCGCCTGGGGCCGCGCGCGGGGCGCAGGCTCAGGGAGGCGAAGTCGCGGGGGCGGGGATCGGGTTCCTGAGTTCGGGGCGCATTCGGGGTACCGCGTGTCGCTGTCGGATCTATCAGCCGTCCGCCGGGCGCGTGGCCCTGCCTTCGGCTGCCTCCGGGCCGGTGCGGTCCCGCGTGGGGAGCGTTCCAGCCCGTCGGATGGTCGGTCGGGTCGGCCGTCCGGCCGGGCTCCGCCGTATGGGATCCGGGCGCCCCGCGATGGGGGCGCCCGGTGAAGGGAGCATTGTCCGGGATCGGGCGGGGTGGGTCAATCCCCAACCCGGCCCGACGGGGTCACTTCCCGAGCCGCTTCATGAGGTCCGAAACCGCGGTTTCCAGCTGGGCGTCGTGCAGGGCGCTCTCGTCCTCGGGGGTCTGGGGGACCACGATGTCCGGCATGGCGCCGTTCATCTCCATGTCCGTGCCGTCCGGCAGGTACCAGCCGCGGCCCGGGGTCCGGACGGTGGTGCCGTCGATCAGCGTCTCGGCGCCGGTCGAGATCACGCCGCCGTAGCTCTGCTGCCCGACAAGCGTGCCGCGCTTCAGCGTCCTGAACGCGTGCGCGGTGATCTCGGCGTTCGAGAAGCTCTTCTCGTTCACCAGCATGTTGATGGGCAGCGAGTACCGCTGGATGAAGAGGCGATCGACCGGGTAGTGCCACTTCCGGGCCGGGTCGCCGCCGCGCGGGACCGTGTACGCGTGCGGCTGCACCATGATCGAGCTCAGCAGGCGGTCGGCCGTCCAGCCGCCGCCGTTGTTGCGCACGTCGATGATCAGGCCGTCCTTCCCGTTCGCGGCCGCGTAGAGGTCGCGCTCGTACTCGTCCAGCGAGGGCTGGTCCATGCCCTGGATGTGGATGTAGCCGATGCGGCCGCCGGAGAGCCGGTCGACCGTCTCGCGCGCACGGCGCAGCGTGTCGTCGTACGCCAGCGTGCGGATCTCGGCCGAGGACACCGGCACCAGGATCGCGTCGGCCTCGACGGCGTCGCCGCCGGCCGCCGGGATGCGGCGCACGGTGACCACCGTTTCCTTGCCCACCGTGCCGCGGAAGAGCG
>CANHFL010000217.1 GCA_947459855.1 Planctomycetaceae bacterium
CGAACGCGCCGGGCGCGCCCCAGGTGTTCCACCAGGATCCCTCCGCGGTGTCGATGGCGTGGCGCGAGCGCGCCGATGCAGCACCGCCGCCCACGCGGCGGAAGCAGCCCGTCACTTCGCCACGTTGACCTGCAGCTCGGCCATCCGGCGCTTGGCCTCGGAGTGGTCCGCGCGCTGGATCGCGGCGTTGAGCCACGCCACGGCCGCGTCGCGCCCCTCGGCGGCGCGCACCGCGGGGGCCAGCAGCTCCGCGTCCATGTCCTCGCGCGGCGCGCGGAGGTTGGCCTTCAGGATCCCCAGCACGGCACGGTCGCGGACGTTCGGCAGCTCCGCGGTCCAGAGGTGCCAGAGCATGTCGCTCTCCTCCGGCGTCGGCTTGCCGGCGTCGGGCCACGCGGCCATGAAGCTCGCGCGGTCGCCGGTGCGGAAGAGCGGCGCGAGCGCGGCGTGCGCGGCGGCCGCCGTGCAGGCGGGACCGCGCGCCTTCGCCACCAGCCAGACCTTCGCGGCCAGCGCGTCGTCGCCGCAGGCCACCAGGTCGCGCATCGCGTCGCGGAAGGCCGGAGCGGCGGTGGCGTCGTCTGCCGCGCCCTTCGCGCGCTCCAGGGCGTCGCGCGCGGCGATGCGCACGTCGGCGTAGTCCGCACCGACCGCTGCGGGCAGCCGGCCCGGCACGCCGGCGAGCACCTTCGGCGACGGCGCGGTCATCAACGGGTCGCCCACCGTGGCCACGCGCCAGACGCTCGGGATCAGGTCGCCCTGCCACTGCCGCGCCGCCACCAGGAAAGGCGTGCCCGCCGCGATCCGCTGCGCGAAGAGCGACGTGGGGATGAACGCCACCACGTACGGTTCCTGCACCGAGCCCGCGTAGCAGTACGCGCCGTGCTCGAGCCAGCGCCCGCCCACGGTCGCAAGCGAGTCGGCGAACTGAAGGCTGAAGCTGTGGATGAAGTCCAGCGCGATCGGTTCGCGCAGCACGGGCACGTCGGTCGCCCATGTCTTGGAGGTGGCGGCCAACTCGAAGAAATCCGAGTTGCCGCTCGAGTTCACCAGCATCACGTCCGGCGCGATGCCGCCCGAGAGCAGCGCGCGCCACGCGGCGACGCCCGCCTTCGGACCGTCCCACTGCTTCACGCGGTAGCCCTCGGAGAGCAGCACCGGGTCCGTGCGGTCCATCGCGTAGGGCGCGAAGCCCGCGCCGCCGTTGCGGCCGGCGTAGCCGTCCCACGTCCACACCTCCTCGCGGCGCAGGAAGAGCGAGCACATCGCGAGCGCCGCGGAGCGCACGGGTTCGCCGAAGACCTGGCCGACGAACGCGTACCTCGCGCCGTCGGGCTGGCGGCACAGCGCGTCGGACAGTGAGAGCGGCTTGTCGTCGGCCGGCAGCTGCGGCTGGTGGCCACCCGGGGGAAGCGCCAGGTCCACCTTGAGCGGCGCGTTCCGGCAGAGCGTCAGCGTGTCCAGGTCGTCGCCCAGCGACTCCCATGACCAGCCCGACTGCTCGAACGCCTGGCGGATCGCGCTGTCCAGCTTGCCGTAGGCCGCAGTGTCGAGCATGGCGCCGGGGCCCGCGAAGGCCTGGTCGATCCACGCGATCGGCTGCCCGCGCCCGGCGGCCAGTGCCACCGCGGCAGTCCACGAAGGGTCGTCGGTCGAGGTGGCCACGATCCCGGGCGGAACCAGCCCCGCGCGACGGAACGCCGCGGACGGCGTGTCGGTGCCCGGGCTGCCGCCCCATGCCCGCACGACCGCGGCCTCGATCGCCGCGCGGCGCCCGGCGCGGTCCGCGGGCAACGGCTCGTCCGCGGCACCGCGGCGCAGCACGACCGACGGCTTGAACGCGCGGATGAAGCGCGTCGCGAACGCGGTGTCCTCGATGAGCACCGGCCAGCGCGCCTTGGTGGACCAGCGCCCGATCTCGCGCAGGAACGCGGCCTCGTCCGGGACCAGCACGACCTGGTCGAGCACGGGGATGCCGAACTCGACCTCCAACGCGCGCATCCCGAGCTTCGCCCACCAAGGCGGCGCGGGGCGCGGCTGCGAACCGGGCGCCGCGATCAGCGGCGGCGGCGCCGGGGGCGATTGCGCGGGAGCGGCCTGCGTGGCCGGAGTGGGCGCGCCCGCCGCCGGTGCCTGCGCACGATGCGCCATCGCCTGCGCACCGTGGGGCAGTGCGCAGGCGACGAAGAGGGCGAACGGAAGGAGCCGTGCGGCGGCGCGTGGATTCACGGCCCGATCATAACGACGATGCCTGACGGGCCCGCAGGCGTTCCGGTGCGCGCAGCATGCGGTGCCACGCATCCACCGGGAAGGTCGGCAGGCCCGCGCGCAGCGAGAGCCGTGCCAGTTCGGCCCGGCCGACGGCCCCCAGCGATTCGTACAGGCCCTGCATGTGCCACTCGACCGTTCGGCGCGAGAGGCTGGTCAGGTCGGCGATGCGGTCGTTCTCGAGACCCATGCCGACCAGGCGCAGGATGTCCAGCTGCTTCGGGGTCAGTGCCTTCAGCGCACCCCAGGTGTGGTGGATCGCATGGGCGACCCGCATCTCGGGCTCGTCCAGCGGCAGTGCGCACGCAAGCTGCTCCATCCACAGCAGGCGCTCGGCGCCGGCGTCCTGGGTCTCCATGACGACGATCATCTCGTGGACGCCGTCGCGGATGCCGCGGATCACCATCGGACCGGTCTCGAAGGCCCGCATGGCAAGGTCGATGCGCTCCTCCCCCGCGGCCGAGGCCAGGATCGTGCGCAGCGACTGGCCGACCGCCGAAGCGGATCGAACGTCGTGCGTGCGGAACCAGCGCTCGGTACCACCGAGGATCGTCATCGAACGGTCAAGCACGATCGCGGACGCACCGGGCAAGGCGTCGGCCACTGCCAGGAACTGCGCTGGCTGGGGTCGTTCGGGGCCGTAGAGACGGCGGGCAGCGGTGGCGGAACGTGCGGCGGCGGGAAGAGTGGTCGGCTCGACAATCGCGTGATGTGGTGTGTGTGTCATGCGGGGTGTCGCGCGGGGGATCCGCGCCTCCGAACCCACATGCGCAGATAAATCGCCCCTGTGTGGCCACGGGGGGCGCATCTGCAGGGAAATTCCCTAAATGGCGTTGCACCCGCGGCTTACGCCGAAAGCAGCAGGCGACGGACGGCCACCGCTGCGGCCGCACCCAGGATCGGCCCCAGGAACGGCACCCATGCGTACCCCCAGTCGCCCCTTCCCTTCGTGGGAATCGGCGCCGCAGCGTGCACCGCGCGACCCATCAGGTCGCGCGCGGGGTTCAGCGCCAGCTGCGTCGTGCCGCCGACGCCCAGCATCAGCGCGAGCATTGCGACGCCACGGATCGCCCACGCATCCGGCCCGCGCTCGGCCAGCGCCACCAGCACGAACACCATGCTCGCGAACGCCTCGACCAGCAGGTTCGAGAGCGGCGCGCGCACCGCGGGCACGGTGGCGAACGAGGCGAGGATCGCCTCGCGGTCGTCGGTGCGCGCCCAGTGCGGCAGGAACGCGAGCCATGCAAGTGCCGCGCCCGCAGCCGCGCCGGCGAACTCCGCGCCAACGTACGTCCAGAGCAGCGAGCGATCCATCGCCACGCGCGCGTCCCACACCGATGCAAGCACCAGCGCCGGGTTCAGCATGCCGCCGCTCGTGCGCGCGACCCAGGTGCCGGCGGCCAGCGCCGCCGCCCAGCCGAGCGAGATGCCGAACCAGCCCATCGCGTGCCCGTGCGTGCGCGCCAGCCGCGCGTTCGCG
>CANHFL010000218.1 GCA_947459855.1 Planctomycetaceae bacterium
CTTGAAGCCCAGCTCCATCAGGCGCTTCGCGCCCGCCTTCGCCATGACGTCGGAGTAGTCGGTGTCGTACACGACGTACATGTTGTGCCCGGCCAGGCGCTCGCCGGCGGCGTCGCGCATCTCGGCCATCGGCAGCAGGATGGCGCCGGGGATGTGCCCGGCCTCGTACTCCTTCGGGCTGCGCGGGTCCACGTAGCAGCCGTTGACCGCCTTCTCGAACATGCGCGCCTTCTGCTGCAGCTGCGCGTTCGCGGCGGCGGGCTCCAGGTAGACCAGGTCCTTGTCGCTGGTGGCGGTGTCGCAGCCGGCGGCCAGCAGCGTGGCGGCCAGCAGCGCTGCCACGGGAAGGATGCGCGTGCGCGCCACGGTGGCCCGGGGAGCGGTGCGCGCGTTGCGGGCGGGATTCACGGGAAATGCGCAGTGGTTTCGCATGGGGCGCTCGATGGCTGCGATACTACGCACATGCGCCTCGCCATGCATGCCGCCATGCCCGCCGCCGTCCTGGGTTCGCTCGCACTTGGGCTGCTCGCCGCCGCGCTGCCGCAGGACGGCACGCGCGCCGCGGGCCTTGCCGAGGGCGTCGACCGCACCAGCTTCCGGTGGGGCACCACCAAGAACGGCGGCTACGTGCTGGTGGCCACGTTCCACCTGACGCCCGGCTGGCACAGCTACTGGCAGAACCCCGGCGATGCGGGCGGCGACCCGCCGCGCTTCGAACTGGTGCTTCCCCCGGGGTGGCAGGCGGGGCCGACCATCTACCCGCGCCCCGACGTCAAGATGCTCGACGGTTCGCCGTTCTACGGTTACGAAGGCCGCGCCACGTACCTGGTCCCGGTGACCAAGATCAACAGCCTGAGCGAGGACAGCTGGTCGAATCCGCCCGCCGGCAGCGGCTCCGGTCAGCCCACGGGCTGGAAGCTCGACGCCCGCGTCATGGCCTGCCGCGACCGCTGCACCGTGTCGAAGGCCCAGGCCAAGGGCGACTGGCCGCCCGTGACCGAGGAGGGCCAGATCGACCTGAACGGCGGATCGGTCGCGGGGCGCTCGCTCCCGCTTACCGCCGCCAAGAGCGGCGTCTTCGCCAAGCTGGAGGTCGGCACCGTCACGATCGACGTCCCAGGCTCGCTGGGCGGCACCGCGGCGTTCATCCCGTCGGCCATCCCTGGCCTGCGGATCGAGCTCTCGGAGGGCCAGGCGTCCTTCCAGGGCTCGCCCGGGTCCAACGGCCCCCGGATCACCTTCCGCCCCGAGGCGCTCGGCAGCGGCCCCGGGGAGCCCGCCGTGGCCGGCCTGATCCTGCTGGGGAGCGGCCCCGCCGACCCCTGCGTCTGGCTGACCATCCCGCACCCCCTGGCCGGCCCCGGAGGGTCCCTGGGCGCCAATGGCGTCGGTTCCTCGCCCGACGCGCCTCCAGCACCCTGATTCCGGCGAACACGAACTACCGGCGCGCCTGGCGCGTTCGGCTCAACCACCGTCCGGGCCCCGCGGCACAGGGGCCCACCCAACCCGGGGCGGCGCGTCCGCCCGACCAACCAAGGAGCACGCATGCAGCTGAAGACCATCGCCTCGCTCGGCATCGCCGCCACGCTCGCGTTCGGCGCGTTCGCCGTCGCGCAGGACAGCACCCCCGCCGCCCCCAAGACCGCCGAGAAGGGCGAGAAGGGCGAGAAGAAGGCCGAGAGCAAGAAGGGCAACGGCGCCAAGGTCGGCTCGCCGGCCCCGGCGTTCACCCTGAAGGACGCGTCCGGCAAGGACGTCAGCCTGTCCGACTTCAAGGGCAAGGTCGTCGTCCTGGAGTGGATCAACCCCGGCTGCCCGGTCTGCAAGGGCAAGATGGATGACGGGTCGGTGGCCAAGATGATGGCCGACGCGAAGGCCGTCAACCCCGATGTCGCCTTCCTCTTCATCAACTCGACCGCCGCCATGGCCGACGAGCCCGAGGACAGCGCCGAGTACCTGAAGGACCACAAGATCGAGGCCCCGGCCCTGATCGACGGCGACGGTGCCGTCGGCCGCATGTACGGCGCGAAGACCACGCCGCACTGCTACGTCATCGACGCGAGCGGTGCGCTGGCGTACGAGGGCGCGATCGACGACCAGAAGGACACCAACTACGTCGTCAAGACCGTCAAGAGCCTGAAGGCCGGCGAGGCCGTCTCGCCCGCCAACACCAAGCCCTACGGCTGCAGCGTGAAGTACAAGAAGGGCTGAGCCGCACGGCCAGCCGCCTGCGCCGCCCGCGGCGCAGGCCTTCAACCAACAGGGGCCGGACCTTCGCGGGTCCGGCCCCTTGTCGTTGTGCGTGCGTGGCGCGGTGCGCGGCACGCGCCTGTCCGTGCCTCAGCCCACGTTCACCGGCATCACGACGTAGGTGAACTCCTGGCCCACCTTCAGGACGCCGGGCTTCTGCGGGCTGCGCATCTCCAGCATGACCTGCTGGCCGTCGATCACCTTCAGCGCGTCGACGATGAAGGCCGGCTGGAAGCCGATCTCGATCGCGTCGCCCTGGTAGCCGCTCATCGGGACGCGGATCTCGGCCTCGCCCATCTCCGGGGCGCGGCTGCTGACGACCAGCGTGTCGCCCTTGAACGAGAAGCGGACGCCCTTGGATTCCTCGTTGGTCAGCAGCGCGGCGCGGCGGATCGCGGCGGCCAGGTCGGCGGCGTCGAAGGTGACGCGCTTGTCCTGGTCCTTCGGGATGACGTCCTCGAACGGCGGGAACGTGCCCTCCACGAGGCTGGTGACCAGCGTGCCGACGCCCTCGACCTGGAAGACGGCCTGGCCGTCGGACTTGCCGATCGTGACCTTCGCGTCGGGGTCGCCCAGCATCTTGACCAGGATGTTCAGGCTCTTGGACGGGACGATGATGGTCATGTCGCCCTCGCCGCCGCAGCTGCCCGCGGCCACCGCCAGGCGCTTGCCGTCGGTGCCCACCAGGCGGATGCGCTTGCCCTTGCGCTCCATCAGGACGCCGTTGATGGCGAAGCGGGCGTTCTCGACCGCCGTGGCGAAGAGCGTGCGCGCGATCAGGCGGCGCAGCTGCTCGGCCGTGACCTCGAACGCGCCGGTCGTCTGGGGGTCGCGGCTGCCCGGGTACTCCTTCGGGTCGTAGCCGAAGATCTTGAAGGTGCTGCCGTCGCTCTTGACGGTGGCGGCGTTCTTCTCGACGTCCAGCGCAACGGTCGAGTCCTCGCAGGTGCGGACGATCTGGCTGAGCTTGTCGGCCGGGATCAGCGCCTCGCCCTCGCTGGCGACCTCGACCGACGGCACCGAGAGTGCCAGCGAGATCTGGCCGTCGGTGGCGCGCAGGACCAGTTCGCCGTCCTTCGCCGTCAGCTTCAGGCAGGTCAGGACGGGGGTGGTGGTGCGGCTGGGCACCACGCCGGACGCCAGGGTCAGGGCGTCGACGAGTGCGGATCGGTCGCAGGAGACCTTCAGGTTCGCGGGCATTGGTTCGTTGCTCCCAGCGGCCCTTGGGCCCCGGAATCGGGGTTTTTGGGCCGGGCGAAGAGTGTACCGGGGGCCGGGGCAGGGGTGAGTGGGCTAGCCTTTGGGCATGCTGCAGCGCGTCCTGTCCACGATCCGTGCCCATTACGGGCTGACGGTGTTCTTCCTCTACATGGGCGCGTTCGGCATCGCGTTCATCGGGACGATCACGCTGCCCCTGCTGGCGATCGGCATGGTGCTGCTCTCGATCCTGCTGCTGGTGCCGGCCGTCCTGGTGGGGGACCTGATC
>CANHFL010000219.1 GCA_947459855.1 Planctomycetaceae bacterium
CCCGGGCGGCTCGGGCGTGGCCACGACGTTCGACCTGAACCCGCACCTGTCCTACACGTCCCCGACCACCGGCGTCGTGCAGCGCATGCTCTCGGTCGGCGATCCGCGCGGCGTGGCCTTCAGCCCGGACGGTTCCACCACGTGGGTGGCGGGCTTGGGCTCGAGCAACGTGATCGGCTTCCTATCGGGCGGCGCGCGCGTCGCCACGGTCACCGTCGGCGAGGGTCCGACCGGCCTGGTCATGTCGCCCACCGGCACGCGCCTGTACGTGCTCAACCGCTTCGAGGGCTCGGTCTCGACCGTCAGCACCGACACCAACTCGGAGATCGCCCGCTCGGTGTTCCATGATGCGACCCCGGCCGCCGCGAAGGCCGGCCGCAGGTTCCTGTTCGACACGCACCTGACCTCGGGCCTTGGCCAGGCCAGCTGCGCCAGCTGCCACGTGGACGGCCGAAGCGACCGCATGGCGTGGGACCTGGGCAACCCGCAGGGTGCCATCAAGGCGTTCGACCAGTCATGCCAGGGTCCCGGCTGCACGCCGTGGCACCCGATGAAGGGCCCGATGACCACGCAGACCCTGGTGGGCATCATCGGCACCGAGCCCTTCCACTGGCGCGGCGAGAAGACCGGCCTGGAGGAGTTCAACGAGGCCTACACCAACCTGCAGGGCCGCGATTCGCAGATCACGGCCGCCGAGATGGCCAGCCTGCACGACTACGTCGCGTCGCTGACCTTCGGGCCGAACCCGAACCGCAACATCGACAACTCGCTGAGGACATCGCTGCCGATCGTCGGTGGCGTGGTGGTGGGCAACGGCGGCACCGGCAACGCGGTGACCGGGCAGACGATCTTCACCACGTCGCCGCTCTTCGGCGCGCCCCCCGGGCTGACGTGCATCAACTGCCATGCTGGCCCCGCGGGCACCAACCGGCGCGTGGACATCCCCGCTCCGCCCCCGAACAACGAGCCCCAGAACCGGAAGAACGCGCCGCTGCGCGATGCCTACCGCAAGCTGGGCGCCAACAAGGCGTCGACGTCCGGCAACCGCGGCTGCGGCTTCGACCACGGCGGCGACCAGTTCACGCTGCAGGACGTCCTGAACATCGGATTCCGGTTCCCCGCAGGCGCGACCGGCAACCAGCAGCGGCGCGACGTCGAGGCCTTCATGCTCAGTTTCGGCACCGACACGCACGCCGGCGCAGGCCAGCAGGTCACGATCCGCAACGGCGGCGGCACGGGCGACGACGTCACCCGGCTGAACCAACTGGTCTCGATCGCGACCGGCCAGCCGGCGCAGGTCGCCCTCATCGCCAAGGGCAACCGTGGCGGCGTGGCCCGCGGGTGGCTGTTCCAGTCGGGGAGCTTCGTCTCGGACGTCGCCGGAGAGAGCCTTGGCCCTGCCGCGCTCCTGGCGGGCGCCACGGCCGGCAACGAGACCACCTACACCCTGGTTCCCGCCGGCATGGCCCGCCGCCTGGGCATCGACCGCGACGCCGACGGCGCCCTGGACCGGGACGAGGTCCGGGCCGGCACCGATCCTGCGGATGCCACCAGCCTGCCGGGTGCCTGCCCGGCGGACATCGCGCCGATCTCCGGGCGCGACGGCGTGGTCAACGGCAACGACCTGGGCGTGCTGCTGAGCAGTTGGGGCACGAGCGGCCCCGGCGACCTCAACCATGACGGCCTCGTCGATGGCATCGACCTTGGCCTGCTGCTCTCGGCCTGGGGCCCGTGCCACTGACCGGGCGCCCGCCAACCGTGCAACCCCGCGTGGCCCGGCCCCGTGCCGGGCCGCGTTGCTTCGCGGGTGGTACCCTCGCCCGCCCATGCTCGGTCACCTGGTCCAGCTCGAGGTCGAGGAGCTCATCGCCAAGCGCGACTGGGCCGGCCTGCGCGCGGCGTTCGAGGACATGGACGACGCCGACCTGGCCGAGGTGATCACCGACCTCCCGTCGGAGGACGAGGGCATCCTCTTCCGCCTGCTTCCCAAGGACCGCGCCGGCAAGGTCTTCAGCCACCTGCCGGTCGAGCAGCAGGCCGAGCTGGTCTCGTCGCTCTCCAGCGAGCAGACGGCGGAACTCGTCGGCGCGATGTCGCCGGACGACCGCGTGATGCTGCTGGACGACCTGCCAGCCGAGATCACGCGGCGCATCCTCGACGGCCTGCCGCCGCAGGCATTGGCCGCCACGCGCACGCTCCTGGGCTACCCGGCCGACACCGCCGGCCACGTGATGACGCCGGAATACGTCGCCCTGCGCCCCGACATGACGGCGCACGAGGCGATCGACGCGGTGCGCCGCTCGACGCGGCGCACGGAGACGTTCAGCACGCTGTTCGTCGTCGACCCCGCGGGGCGGTACGTCTCGGACCTGAGCCTGGCCGAGCTGGTGAAGTCCAGCCCGGACGCGCGCGTCGGCGACCTTGACCTTCGCGCGCCCGTCGCCATCCCGGCGCGCACCGACGTCGCCGAGGTCGTGCGGATGTTCAAGAAGTACGACCGCAACGCGCTGCCCGTGGTGGACGACGCCGGGCTGCTGCTCGGCATCATCACCGTCGACGACGCGCTGGACATCAGCCAGACCGAGGACACCGAGAGCGCCCAGCGATTCGGCGGCCTGGAGGCCATCGAGACGCCCTACGCGCGCACGCCGTTCACCACGCTCCTGCGCAAGCGCGGCGGCTGGCTCTCGGTGCTCTTCCTGGGCGAGATGCTCACCGCCACCGCGATGGGCCGGTTCCAGCACGAGCTGGAGGCCGCCGTCATCCTGGCGATGTTCATCCCGCTGATCATCAGCAGCGGCGGGAACTCGGGTTCGCAGGCCGCGACGCTCATCGTGCGCTCGCTGGCGCTGGGCGAGCTGCAGCTCAGCGACTGGTGGCGCGTCGGCCTGCGTGAGGCCGCGTCGGGCGCACTGCTCGGCTGCTGGCTGGGCGTCATCGGGTTCGCGCGCGTCATCCTGTGGCAGCGCATGGGCTGGTACGACTTCGGTCCGCACTATGTCGGCCTGGCCGTCACGGTGTGGGTGAGCCTGGTCGGCGTCGTCGCCTTCGGCACGATGACCGGCAGCATGCTGCCGTTCCTGCTGCGCGCCGTGCGGCTGGATCCAGCCACCAGCAGCGCGCCGTTCGTGGCGACGCTGGTCGACGTGACCGGGCTGGTGATCTACTTCACCGCCGCCGCGCTCATCCTGCGCGGGACGATCCTCTGAAACGCGCCCAAACGAACGACCCCCGCCTTGCGGCGGGGGTCGCGTGGATTCGGATCCGAGCCTTCCCGCGCGATCAGGCGCGGCGGCGGCGGCTGCCCACCAGGCCTGCGACGCCGAGGAGCGCGAGCGCACCCGGGGCCGGGGTCGAGTAGACGTTGATGTTGTCGTAGTGACCGATGGCAGCGCCCTGGGCGCTGGTGGCGCCGTTGACCGAGCCGATCAGGTCGAACTCGTCAACCGCGGTGCCGGCGGCGGCGCCGTCGACGAAGAACAGCGAGTAGCCGGTGCCGTTCCAGAAACCGGCCTGTGCACGCCCCGTGGTCACGTCGAAGGTCGTGACAAGGGAGACCCACGTGTTGCGGGCCATGATGGCGCCGGTGCCCAGGTTGAACGAGAAGTTGCCGATGGTGCCGGCGTTGTTGTAGTTGGCCACCAGGAGCAGCTGGCCGGTGTTGTTCTGCATCGTGATGCCGGACAGGATCTTCGACCCGGTGGCGTCGTACATGTACGCGCCGTAGCG
>CANHFL010000220.1 GCA_947459855.1 Planctomycetaceae bacterium
CCACGGCCTCCACCGCGCCGGTGAGCCACGCGAAGTCCGCCGGGGACAGGCGGTGGGAGCCGAGGTACTCGATCGCGGCGCCCACCTGGGTCAGCGCCCCGCGGCCGCCGAGACGTACACCGGCACGAAGCGGGGCTTCACCCGGCGTTCGAACTCGGGGCGGAA
Organism: Planctomycetaceae bacterium; assembly: GCA_947459855.1. Taxonomy (GTDB): domain Bacteria; phylum Planctomycetota; class Phycisphaerae; order Phycisphaerales; family SM1A02; genus UBA966. The sequence goes on from CANHFL010000220.1 coordinate 166, forward strand.
CTTGTTCACGATGGTGCGGACGGCCCAGTTGTTGCCGTCGGCCAGGCCGCAGATCGTGGTACCGGGCGTCAGGCCCATGCTGCCGGCGACCTCCAGCAGCATGTCCAGGTCCTGCGTGGTGCCGTCGCCGCGCTCGATGCGGGTCAGCAGCTTCAGCAGCCAGCCGCTTCCCTCGCGGCACGGCGTGCACTGGCCGCAGCTCTCTGCCTTGAAGAAGCGGCTGATGTTGCGGGCCACGGCCACCATGTCGGTGTCCTCGTCGAAGACCGTCGGGCACGCGGTGCCCAGGCCCAGGACGTCGAACTTGCGGCCGATGTCGAAGTCCATCGGGGCGTCGTACTGGTCGGTGCCCAGGATGCCCATCGAGACGCCGCCGGCGATCGCGGCCTTGAACTTCTTGCCGTTGCGCATGCCGCCGCAGTGCTTCTCGACCAGCGTCCGCAGCGGGATGCCGAGCTCCAGCTCGTAGACGTTCGGGCGGTTCACGTGGCCGCTCACGCCCATCAGCTTCGTGCCGTAGCTGGGCATGGCGCCGGGGAAGGTGCTTTCGACGCCCAGCTTCTTCCACGCGTCGACGCCGCTCTCCAGGATCGGCACGACGGCAGCGAGGGTCTCGACGTTGTTGATGATGGTGGGACGGCCGAAGAGGCCCTTCACCGCGGGGAACGGCGGCTTGACGCGCGGCCAGCCGCGCTTGCCCTCGACGGCCTCGAGCAGCGCGGTCTCCTCGCCGCAGATGTACGCGCCCGCCGAGCGGTGCAGCACGACGTCCACCGCGAACTTCGACGCGCCGCGCAGCAGGCCCTGCTTGCCGAAGACGCCGTTGGCGTAGGCCTCCTCGATCGCCTTCTTGAAGACCTTCGCCTGGTGGTGGTACTCGCCGCGGATGAAGAAGTACGCGGTCTGCATCTGGCACGCGTAGGCCGCGATCGCGATGCCCTCGAGCACCAGGTGCGGGTCGAAGTCGACCAGCAGGCGGTCCTTGAACGTGCCGGGCTCGGCCTCGTCGCAGTTGATGCACAGGTAGCGCGGCCCGCCGTCGGCCGGAGGCAGGAAGCTCCACTTCAGGCCGGCCGGGAAGCCCGCGCCGCCGCGGCCGCGCAGCACCGCGCCCTTCACCAGCTCGACGATCTCGGCGGGCTGCATGCCGATCGCCTTCTCGAGCGTCTTGTAGCCGCCGGTGGCGACGTACTGGTCGTAGGAGACCGTGCTGCGCTTGGAGCGGTCCTCGGGGATGCGCTTCGTCAGGACGGGGGTGGGCTTGAAGTCGGGGGACGTCGGCATGTTCGGTCCTTGTGTCGGTCAGTCGGCGGAAGGCGCCTTGGGGGCGGGCGTGCCGGGCGGCAGCACGACCTCCTCGATCACGGTCCGCCGGAGGATCACGCCGTCGGGGCGCTGCTCCTCCTCGGTGCGGCGCCGGACCTCGGTGCGTGCGCCCTTCGGGGCGTCCGGGTCCGACGCGATGGCATCGACGATGTGGCCGAAGAAGGCGCCCAGGCTCCGCGCGAGGGGCTGCTCCTTCTCCGGCGCCATGTCAGTGGTGGCCCCCCGCCTTCGCGTGGGCGGCCTGCTCGACCAGGCGGTCGAAGGCCTCGGGGGTGAGGTTCTCGTGGAGCGTCTCGTTGAAGAGCGCGACGGGCGCGGTGTCGCAGCTGCCCAGGCAGTCCATGGTGATCAGCGTCACCTGGCCGTCGTCGGTGGTCTCGCCCGGCAGCAGGCCCAGCTTCTCGCGCACACGCTCGATGAGCTTCGTGCTGCCGCAGCCGCACTGCTCGCAGGCGATCGAGTGGCAGACGCCGATCGTCACGACGCCGCGCTGCTCGACGGTGAACTCGTCGTAGAAGCTGACGGTGTCGAGCACGTCGGACGGCGCGATGCCCAGGAACTGCGCGATCTCCAGCTGCGCCTGGTACGGAACGTGCCGATAGGCATGCTGCACGTCGTGCAGGATCGGCATCAGGCAGCCGAGCTTGGTGGCGTACTTGGGAAGGACGTCCTTCGTCCACGCCGCCTTCATCGCGTCGGTGACGTACGGTTCCGCGCGGCGCGGGACCTGCATCGTGGCGGAGGGCTTGGTTGGCCAGGCCATGGTGGTTGCCTCGGTTGGTTCAGCGGTCCAGCTCGGCCGCAATGACGTTGATGGAGCCGACGACGGCGATCGCGTCGGAGACCAGGTGGCCCTCGACGAGCTTCTGGAACACGGAGTAGTTCACGAAGCACGGCGGGCGGGTGCGCACGCGCCACGGGTACTTGGTGCCGTCGCCGACGATGAAGTACCCGAGCTCGCCGTTGGGGCTCTCGAATCCGAAGTAGCCCTCGCCGATCGGAACCTTCCAGCCCTTGTTCCACATCATGAGCTCGAAGTTCTGGATGACGCCCTCGATCGAGCCGTAGATGTTCGCCTTGTCAGGCTGGGTGACCTTGGCCGAATCGACGGGATTCAGCGAGCCGCCGGGGATGCGGTCGATCAGCTGGTTGATGATCCGTGCCGACTGCTTGATCTCCTCGACGCGCACCAGGTAGCGCGCGAAGCAGTCGCCGGTCTGGCAGACCACGACGTCGAACTTCGGTGCCTCGGCGCCCTCGCCGTCCCAGTTGTCCGCCCAGGCCAGGATCGGCTCGTCCTTGCGCAGGTCGCGTCGGACGCCGCTGGCGCGCGCCATCGGGCCGGTGAGGCCCCACGCAACCGCGTCGGCACGGCTGATCCCGCCGACGCCCTCGATGCGGTCGATGAAGATGCGGTTGCGGGTCAGCAGGTTCTCCATGTCGGCGACCGCGCGCGGCAGTCGCTCGTTCACGAAGTGCTTCACCATCCGCTTGAAGGTCTCGTCGTCGGGCAGGTCGCGCCAGGCACCGCCCACGCGGGTCCAGTCCGGGTGGAAGCGCTGGCCGCTGATGTACTCGACGATGTCGTAGATGAATTCTCGCTCGTTGAACCCATACAGGAAGCCGGTGAAGCCGCCCAGGTCCAGGGCCGCCGCGCCGACGCACAGCAGGTGGTTCTGGATGCGGCCGAGCTCGGCCATGATCGTGCGGATCACCTTGCAGCGCGGCGTGACGTCCACGCCGAAGAACCGCTCGACCGCCGTGTGCCACGCGATGTCGTTGACGATCGGCGAGATGTAGTCCATCCGGCTGATCGTGCAGACGTACTGGTTGTAGTCGTGGTGCTCGCCCAGCTTCTCGAAGCCGGAGTGCAGGTAGCCGATGTGCGGCGTCACGCGGGCAACGCGCTCGCCGTCAAGCTCGAGCACCAGGCGGAGCGTGGTGTGCGTCGCCGGGTGCTGGGGCCCGATGTTCAGGACCCAGCGGTCGGGAAGCTGTGCGTGGTCGCGCAGGTAGTCGGGGTTGTCCGAGTCGACCGTGACGACGGGGCCACCGGGACCGGTGCGCGGCTGGGTCCGGGAGAGCTCTTCGATCTCCTGTCCATAGCCATGGTCGGGCTGGAGGGTGTACGGCATGGGGCAATAAGTATAGGAAGCATGCCGCCGCGGGGAGTGCCCGATTCAGCCGCGGAAGACGGCGCCCATCCGGCGCCCGAGGAGCGCGCC